>DATCBN010000051.1 GCA_036511855.1 Candidatus Eremiobacteraceae bacterium
CACTTCGATGACCTTGCCGTTGGGAATCGTGGTCATCGGAATGCCCAGGTCGTCGGATTTGATGCCGTGGACGCCCGATGTGGTGGTGAGACGCAGCGTGGTGGGCTCGCCGACCGGAATCGTGATCTTGGCGGGGGTGAATTTCCAGTTAGCTACCGCGATATCGATCGACGGATGGGCCGAGGCCGGGGCGGTCGTACCAAGCATCCCGACCGATAGCACCGCCGCAGCCGCGAGGCCGAATCCGATGCGAGTGATCAATGCATTCATTGTGAATACCCTCCATATGATAGATTATCGGACTGGCGTGCGCTAGTTGTGAGGATTTTGTGAAGACGGCGGCCCGATGTTGCTTTGGTGGCTGCGCGGCCGATCGATGGGTCAGAAATCCGCCAACTCCCCGCGCGGAAAAGCGACGCGCACGGCATTCAGCACGGCGGCGACGTCGATCAGCTCCTGTGCGACCGCTCCGACGACCGGGGGCAAGTAACCGGCGACCGCCGCCGCCATACCCACGAAGCTCAGCGCCATTCCGCCTACCGCGCTCTGCAGCGCGATGGCACGCATGCGCAGCGCGATGTGTATCAATTCGTCGACTTTGCGTAGCGAAGGTTCCATGATGACGGCGTCCGCGGCTTCCGAAGTGATGTCGCTGTTCTGTCCGAAGGCGAGACCGACCGTTGCGCTCTGCATGGCAGGAGCATCGTTTATGCCGTCTCCGATGAACATCGTGGGGGCGCGTTCGGTCAGCTCCCTGACGATCGCAACTTTGTCTTCTGGCCCCTTGCCGGACTGGACGTCCGTGATGCCCACGCGGTCCGCCAAGTAGCGGACTTCAGAATCACGATCGCCCGAGAGTATCATGATTCGGTCGACCCCGTGCCGCGGCGTTAGGTGTTCGATGAACGAGTGGCTGTCAGCACGCGGCTCGTCACGGAAGCGAAGCGTTGCGGCGTAAGCGCCGTCGACGAATACCAGCGATTCGAGACCTTGTGCCGCCGCAGGAAGAGCTGATGGAAGTGGCCTCCCTGCCTTCGAGAGCGCTTGGCGGCCGGTGATTTCCACGATTCGTTTGTCGACCAGCGCGCGAAGGCCCGCACCTGCGTTCTCGCTCACCTGCTCCGCGAGACTAAAGTGCACCCCGTCTGCTTTGGCTGCATCCAATATCGCTTGCGCCAACGGGTGTTTTGAATATTGTTCGAGCGTGGCCGCCAATGTAAGAAGCTCTGTGCGCGTGAATTCGGGAGCGCACAGCACTTCTGTCAAGGTGGGACGGCCATACGTCAGGGTGCCTGTCTTGTCGAAGATCATGGTGCGACAAGAACCGATGCGCTCCAGGATCGTCGGATTCTTGATGATGATCCCTTTGCGAGCAGCAAGGGAAATCGCGCCGATGATGGCGATGGGAATCCCCAGCAGCAACGGACAGGGTGTCGCAATGACGACGACGGAGAGAAAACGAACCGGACTCCCGGAGATCAGCCAGCCGAACGCCGCGATGGCGAGCGCGATCGGCGTGTACCAAGCGCCAAGTTGATCGCCCAGCCGGCGCAGTCGCGGTCGCCGTTCTTCGGCCTCTTGCATGACCCGCATGATTCGTGAGTAGCGCGAATCGGCAGCCAGTTTCAGCGCTTTGATCGCCAGCACCGTATCGCCGTTTATCGTACCGGACAGCACCTGCGAACCGGGGGCCTTCGAAGTTCTATAGGGTTCGCCCGTCAGATACGATTCATCCATCCAGCCGTGGCCTTCGATGACGATCCCGTCCACCGGACATAATTCATGCGGCATCACGATGAGTGAGTCGTCGATTTTGACGTCGTTCAACTGGACATCGACGATGGCGGAGGCCACCGAGCGATGTGCGACGTTCGGCATGCGCCGGGCGAGCGCTTCAAGGATCGAGGAAGCTCGCTTGGTCGCGTATTGTTCCAGCGCCTGGCCGCCCGAAAGCATCAACACGACTATGCAGCCCACAAGATATTCGTGAAGCAGCACCGCCGTCGCGATGGATACCCCGGCCAGGAGGTCCGACCCGAAGTCGCGGGCGAGCATCTTCCGAGCCAAGACCGCGAGCAACGGCAACCCGCCGAAGATCAAGGCGGCGTACAACGGCAGATCGCTGACCGGTGCGGGAATCGACAATGCGAACCGCATGAAAAGGTTTGCGAGTATCGCGGCAAGTGCCGCAATCGCAACGTACGTCTCTAAGGATTGACGAAGCGCCAAACGGCGAATCGGCTCGACGATCATCCCTCGAGCGCGATGCGGATGTTGTCCAGGGATTCGACGACCTTCGTCGTGCGTTTGTTCGTCATCGCTACCTGATAGATTTCGGCGGTGATAAACGCGCCGCCTGTGAATGTTGTAGGGCGCCGTGTCGATACATTGGAATGTGGGGTAAGAAGATGGACACGCACGTTCAGCCGGCGCACGACATCATGCGCATGCTTCCGCAAGGGATCGAGTCGATGCTTGCGCCCAAAACCGTCGCCGTAATCGGAGCGACGGAGCGCCGCGCAAGCGTGGGCGCGGCCGTCATGCGCAATCTTTTGGATCACGAGTTCGGCGGCCGCGTCATCCCTGTATCGCTGACGCACGATCGCGTATTCGACGTGCCGGCCTTTCGCGAAATCGGTGCGATACCGGGCGCGGTCGATCTCGCGGTCATCGTAACGCCGGCCGCGACCGTGCCCGACGTTGTCGCGCAGTGCGCGTCCGCCGGCGTCCGGGGCGCGATCATCATATCGGGCGGCTTTCGCGAGACGGGGCCGGCCGGCGCCGCACTAGAGCAACGCATTCTCATCGAAGCCCGGCGCACTGACATGCGCATCATCGGCCCGAACTGCATCGGCGTCATTTCACCCGCGACCGGGCTGTACGCGTCGTTTTCGTCGCGCGCCGCGGCAAAAGGAAGCGTAGGATTCGCAAGTCAGAGCGGCGCGATCTGCGGCGCGATTCTCGATTGGAGCGCAGACGCTAACGTCGGCTTCAGCCACTTCGTGTCCACCGGATCGATGATCGACGTCGGGTGGTCCGACATCATCTATTTTCTCGGCGACGACGCACAGACCAAAAGCATCGTGCTCTACATGGAGGGCATCGGCGATGCCGCTGCCTTTATCTCCGCCGCTCGCGAGGTCGCGCTCGTCAAGCCGGTCATCGTCATGAAAGCCGGACGGACGCCGAGCGCTGCCAAAGCGGCGGTGTCGCACACCGGCGCGCTCGCCGGGAGCGACGACGTGATCGATGCGGCATTTCGTCGATGCGGCGTGCTTCGCGTCGACACCATCGAGGATCTATTCTCGATGGCCGACGTGTTGAGCAAACAGCCACGACCCAAGGGCCGCCGATTGGCGGTCATCACCAACGCAGGAGGCGCGGGCGTCATCGCAGTGGATGAGCTGGTGCGGGGCGGCGGCCAACTCGCGGCGCTTTCATCGGAGACGATCGCAAATCTCGACGCAGCGCTCCCGCCTCATTGGAGCCACGGCAATCCGATCGATGTGCTGGGCGATGCCGGCCCACTTCGCCTCCGTGCAGCGCTCGATGCGGTTGCCGTCGACCCGGGCGTTGACGGACTGCTCGTGGCGTTTGCGCCGCAAGCAATTTCCGGACCGAGTGAGATGGCAGAGCAACTCGTGCCGTTCGCACAGTGCGGCAAACCAATTCTCGCGAGCTGGATGGGTGGAAGCGGCGTCGCCGAAGGGACGGCGCTTCTCGACGCGGCCGGCATCCCCACGTTCCCGTACGTAGATGCGGCAACGCGCGTTTTCAACTTTCTCTGGCGCTATGGCGACAGCTTGCACGAGCTGTACGAGACGCCCGAGCTTCCGGTGGGGCTGCCGCAGCCTCACCTCGACGACGCACGTCTGATCATAGTTCGAGCGAACGCCGAGGGCCGCACTCTTCTCGACGCGGCGGAATCCATGATGTTTCTGGCCGCGTATGGCATCCCCACGCTCCCCACGGTGGCTGCAGCCGACTCGAATAGTGCGGTGCGAGCCGCCGCGTCGATCGGCTATCCGGTCGCCGTCAAACTGCTCTCGCATACGATCACGCACAAGACGGACGTGGGCGGCGTTCACCTCGATATCGCAGACGCCGCGGGCGTGGAGCAAGCGTTCCGCGCGATTGAGAGCGGAGTCGCAGCGCGAAGCGCGCCGGGTGACTTTCTCGGCGTGACGGTTCAGCCTATGGTGCGCGGCGAGGGATACGAGTTGATCCTGGGCAGCACGATCGATGCGCAGTTCGGCCCCGTCGTGCTCTTCGGACTCGGCGGTCAGCTCGTTGAGATCTTCGAAGACAAAGCGCTAGGACTTCCGCCGCTCAATTCGACCCTGGCGCGCCGGCTCATGGAGCGCACGAAGATATTTCGCGCCTTGTTAGGCGTGAGAGGCAGGCGGCCGGTCGATCTCGACCGTCTCGATGAGCTGCTCGTGCGATTCGCCGCGCTCGTCATCGAGCAGCCTCGGGTGCGTGAAATCGACGTCAATCCGCTGCACGCTTCGGCCGATGGCTTCGCCGCCGTCGACGCGCGAGTCGTGCTCTACGACGCGTCGATTGGCCCTGAGCATCTGCCGAAGTCCGCGATCAGGCCGTATCCCAGCCAGTATGTCGGCGCATGGACGAACACTCGAGGCCAGAATTTCGTCATTCGACCGATCCGCCCGGAAGACGAACCTGCCGTCCGGCGCTTTCATACCGTGCTGTCCGACGACAGTGTCTATCAGCGCTACGCACATCTGATCGGCCGCGAATCTCGGATGTCACATGACCGCTTGGTACGCACGTGTTTTGCCGACTACAGCCGCCAAATGGCGTTGATCGCCATGTACGGCGACGACGTCGCGGGAATAGGCCGGCTCGTCCGGGGCCACATCGGCCATGACGCCGAATTCGCGCTGCTCGTGGCAGATTCGTATCAGTCAAGCGGTTTAGGGACAGAGGTTCTCAGGCGGCTCTTGAAAATCGCCCGGGCTGAGGGGATAGAGTGCGTCTTCGGCTTCGTGCTCGCTCAGAACTCGCTCATGCTCAAGGTTTGTCGTCGACTCGGATTTTCCGTCGAATCGGAGCTTCGCGACCCGATGGTCAAGGCGTCGATCCGCCCGTAGATCTGCGCAGACATTCACAATCACTTCACACGGACCCCAAATCCCAATGCGATACTTCAGGTGTGAAGTTTCTCGTCCGACTCCTCGCAGTCGCGATTTCTATCGGCGTCGTGCGCTGGTGATCGCATTGGTTGCCGTTGCGTTGGGCCTGCTGAGGCCCGCGCATCGAGAGCGTGTCATATGAGTACTCGAATGCTAACAGACTGGATTGAGGAGTTTTTATGAGACCTATATATTTCACGTCATTCGTCACGGCTGCCGGCGCCCTGGTTGCGGTGTTGCTCGCCGGCTGCGAAGGGCGATACTCCATCGCCGGCACGCCGGCCGCGAGCGGTCCAGCTTCGGCGAACTCGGTGATGCGGGTCAACGCGATTTCGGCCGAACCGCCGGATATTATATTGAAAGCCGGCTCATCGATCGGTGTGAACACATTTCCCGACGGCGACACGCTGTCAGGCGGTCAAGGTCAAAAAATCGACTTCAAGCTCGAATGCCATGCGAACATGAGCGAAGTCTATCACATCCACGCACATCTGAGCATCTTCGACGCGTTGGGCTCCCAGATCATGGTTCCGTGGGGCGTTGGAATAGTCCAACCTTACACGTTTGACAATGACAACGATGAGATTCGCACGGGCACGTGTTTCTATAACTTGCACACCCATGATCGAAGCGGCATCATCCACGATGAAGCGTCCAAGAATCTCAATCTGACGCTGGGCAATTTCTTCGATATTTGGGGGATGCCGCTCTCGATGACCAACGTGGCGGGATACGCCGGCACCGTGTGGGTGAAGATCATCACACCGCAGGGCGAGAGGCCGTGGAGCGACACCATAGATCCGCGCACGCTCGTGCTGACGGAACACGAACAGATCACGCTCTCAGTAGGTCAAAAAGTAACGCCCGTGCCGGAATACAAGTTCACGTTCTGATCGTCAGTCGAGCAACTCGTAACCGGGCAACGTAAGGAACTCGACGAAGCGATCGCCGAGTGCCACGTCTTCGAATAGCGCGCGAGCTTGCGTGGGTTCCGCTCCTAGTTCGTCGTCCGCGATCCCTCGGACGAGCGCGCGGTCGACGACGCGACCGTCGCTCAAGCGTACGCCGTGCCGCACCCACTGCCACACTTGCGCGCGCGAGATCTCCGCCGTCGCGACGTCTTCCATCAAGTTCGCGATGGCGGCAGCGCCCGTGCCGTTCAGCCACGATGTCAGGTACTGGACTCCCACGCGGATGTTCGCGCGCAACCCTGCTTCGGTCACGGAACCACCGGCGATGCGCACATCGAGCAGCCGTCGGGGATTGGGCACGACGTCCGCGCGTGCGATATCGAGCTGATTCGGCCGATCGCCAAGCCGCTCTTCGAACACCGCACTTGCGACCGGCACGAGGTCGGGATGCGCCACCCACGTGCCGTCGAAGCCATCGCCGGCCTCGCGGAGTTTGTCTTCTCGCACCTTGGCAAACGCGGTATCGTTGACCGCGGCATCCTTGCGGCTCGGGATGAACGCGGCCATGCCGCCGATCGCATGTGCTCCGCGCCGATGGCACGTGTTGACCAGCAAATCGGTGTATGCGCGCATGAACGGCGCCGTCATGGCGATCTGCGCGCGGTCCGGCAGCACGAAATCCGGCCGGCTCCGGAACTTCTTAATCGTGCTGAAAATATAGTCCCATCGGCCGGCATTCAACCCGCAGATGCGGTCGCGCAGTTCGTACAGTATCTCTTCCATCTCGAATGCCGCGCACACGGTCTCTATCAGAACCGTCGCGCGGATAACGCGCGGCGGCAGCGTCAGTGCCGTTTCCGCGTGCGCAAAGACCTCATTCCACAGACGCGCCTCGAGAT
Organism: Candidatus Eremiobacteraceae bacterium; assembly: GCA_036511855.1. Taxonomy (NCBI): domain Bacteria; kingdom Bacillati; phylum Vulcanimicrobiota; class Vulcanimicrobiia; order Candidatus Eremiobacterales; family Candidatus Eremiobacteraceae; species Candidatus Eremiobacteraceae bacterium. The sequence goes on from DATCBN010000051.1 coordinate 6,967, forward strand.
GGCTCTCAAGCTTCGGAAGATAGAAATACGGCCCGCTGCCTTTGGCGATCAGGCGCGCCGCGTTGTGGTACGCATAGAGCCCGAAATCGAAGAGCGAGGCCGACGCCCTGGCGTCGTCGACGAGCACGTGCTTTTCCGCAAGGTGCCAGCCGCGCGGCCGCACGATCAGCCTGGCGACGCGATCGCGCAGACGATAGCGAGAGCCGTCCGGGCCGGTGTGCTCGATTTCGCCCGCGATGGCATCGCAGAGATTTGCTTGCCCTTCGATGACGTTTGAGAACGTCGGCGCGGTTGCGTCCTCGAAGTCGGCCATGAAGACGTCCGCGCCCGAATTGAGCGCATTGATGAGCATCTTGCGTTCGACCGGGCCGGTGATCTCGACGCGCCGTGCGGTCAAATCCGGCGGCGCGGTGGCCACGCGCCAATCGGCGGAACGCAGGTGTGCGGTCTCAGGCAGGAAGCCGAGAAGACCACCGGCGTCGAGAGATGCTTGGCGACGGTCCCGCTCGCGCAGCAGCGCCAACCTGCGGCCGTCGAACGCGCGCTGCAGCGACGCGACGAACGCCAGCGCTTCGGGCGTCAGCACGCGTTCGGCATATGCGTCGATCCGCCCGAGGACGGTCACGCCCGCGGGAAGCAGGGCCCCTTGGCTAGGCGTCATGCGATTATTCTTAACACACTCTCGGCCCCGGAGTAAAATCACCGTTGCCAATCGCCGGTATCAACATTGTTGATGGATACCGGGCAAATGAAGCTTAATCATTGTGGTATCGTAATTGCTGATGATACGTATAAAAAATGGCGATTTTACTGATACCGGCCATTTATGGTACCGTCAACGGCATAGGCCAGAAACCGCCGACGGAGGTCATCGCACGCCATGTCGAACCCCGAACTCCTCAACTCCACCGCACAGGCCAAACCACAAGCGCCGCTCGCGGCCGAATGCACGTGCCCGGAAGATTGCCGCGTCGACCATGAAAACGACTAACGGCAACGGCGCCCTGCACGCGCCCTTGATCGCGTCACCGCTTTTGCCGCCCGGGTTTACCGTGCCCGCATCGCGACTCATACGCGGCAGCACGCGCATGCGGCAACTTCTTGAAACGGAGCGATATCTATTCGGCCCGGGTGTCTACGATCCGCTCGGCGCGCAAGTCGTGATGTACTACGGCTTCAAAGCGATTTATTTCAGCGGCTATTCGTTTGCGATGGGTCATCTCGGGACCACCGACATGGACCTCTACTCGAGCGTCGAGATCGCCGATGCGGCGCGCCGGACCGTCAGCGCTTTGCGCAAATTCCAACTGACCATGGCAGTCGGAGATCCGGAAAAAGGCATTCCGCCCAAGCACATCGACATACCGCCGCTCATCGCGGATATGGATGGCGGGTACGGCAACATCTTCAACGTCCAACGCACGGCGGAGCTGTACGTGAATGCCGGTGTGGCCGCGGCGCACATAGAGGATCAGGTCTTGCCAAAGCGATGCGGCCACATCGGCGGCAAGGCGCTCATCTCTGTCAACGAGATGCTCGGCAAACTTCGCATGGCGCGCAGCGTCGCTGACGACTTGGGCGACGAGGATTTCGTGATCATCGCGCGCACCGACGGGATGTCCGCAGTGGATGCTCCTGAATCCGCGCGCGGCATCGATCTCGCCGTCGAGCGCGGACTGCGCTATTTGGATTCCGGCATCCCCGATCTTCTCTGGTGCGAGTTCTCCACGCCGGACCGCGGTCCGCTCGAGACATTCACAGCCGAAATCCACAAGCGTTTCCCCGCAGCGCGGTTCGCCTTCAACTACTCGTCATCGTTCAAATGGTTCAACGAAGCCGACCCGCTCACGTTCGACCAGCTCGGCGACATGGGAGTGAAGTTCTTGTTCATCACGCTCGGCGGACAGCATGCGCAAAGCTATGGCTTAAGCTGCTTGCTCCAGGAATTGCGCGACCAAAGCGAGCTCGGCTATCACGCCCTGCAGCGCCGCGAGTGGGCGACCGGCGCCGATTTCCCAACGCGCAGCCACCATTTCTTTTCGGGCGTGCCATACCACCATCTTGTTGGCAAACTCTATGATGCCGCGCGTCTCGGCACAGAATTCGTCGAGCATCTGCCCGACGACAAAGTGGTCTGACCGGCCTACGACTCCTTGAGGAGCGCCATGAATGCCGCGGCGACGCCGGTCGGCGGTCCAGCGTCGCGCCGGCGCGCGACCACGATTTTCTGACTCACCGCCGGAGCGTCCGCAAGCTTTGCCAACCGCAGCACGCGCGCCGTCAGGTCTCGCTTTACGGCCGATCGCGGTAGAAACGCGATGCCAAGCCGGCGTTCGATCATCCGCTTGGCAGCATCGATGTTGTCCAGCTCCATGATGCCGCGTGCTCGCACGCCGAGCTTCAGGAAGATGGATTGGGTCAATTCGTAGTAGCTCGACGTGCGGCCGAACAGGATAAGCATTTCGGCGGCAAGCTCTTCAGGACGGACCGCGCGCCGGCCGGCAAGCGGATGACCCGGCGCGACGACGAGCACGAGCTCTTCTTCGAAGAACGGCGTGAGTTCCACGTCGGGGTGAGCGATGGCGCGCATCAGGCCGAGTTGGATCTCTTCGCGGACGACCATGGCGAGCACGTCTTCGGAATGACCGGTGCGCACGGAGATCTGGACTCCCGGATGCGCGGCGGCAAAGCGCTGCATGACATCCGGCAACGCGTACGTGCTCACCGCGGGCGACGCGCCGATGACGAGATGACCGACCGTCGCAGATCGCTCGTCTTCGACGGCTTGGCGGCCTTCGCGCAGCGCTCGCAATGCGCGTTGCGCGAACGGTAGGAACGCGCGGCCGGCCTCGGTCAGACGCATGCCGCGTCGCGTCCGGATGAACAGCGTCTCGCCGAGTTCGCGTTCGAGCGTCTGCAGGCGCGCCGTGAGCGTCGGCTGGTTGACGAACATCGCAGCAGCAGCGTGACTAAGATTGCCGCGCACCGCGGTCTCGACGAATCCCTCGATGTGCTCGACGAGCATCAAGCGCCCTCCAGACGGGTAGCGGCCGAGTTGCTTCGACCGGAATTCTCGCGTGCCGAGCGATGCTTCGCCGGTCGACTGAAATCGACCGCTATCGGTGTCGCGCAACGCCGCGGTCAGGGCGCGCGATCGCTTCATATAGCGCACCGATCACCACGATGAGCGCCATGACCAGCAGAGTCACCCAACCATAGTTGAAGATCGCACGGCCGCTGGCGAGCGAGCTTGGCCATGCGATGTTCAATAGCATCAGCAGCAAGTACAAGGCACCGCCGATCGTGACGGGCACTCCCCACTTGCCGAGCGTGAAGGCGCCGCTCGGCTTCCAACCGCGGCGCCTGGCAAACAATGCGCCGGCGACTGTCAGGAAAAAGGCTAAGTAGATTCCCGACGTGGCGAACGACACCAGCGCGTAGAGGGCGTTGACATTCGCCGGGTAGTCGAACCACAGGATGTGAACGGGCTTGCTTGGGTTCACCAACACCAGCAACAGAAAGAGAATCGGAATGATCGTCCCGACCACAATCGCATTGACTGGTGTTTGATGGCGCGTCGAGATCTTTCTGATCTTGCCGCTGAACGGCAGCGCTTCGTCGCGAGCGAGAGCGTATGCAACGCGCGCGCCGGCACCTTGGACAGCGGTGCCGCAGCTGAAAAATGCCACCACGACCATGACGAGGAAGAAGTCCTGAAGCCAACCCGGCAGCACTCCGAGGATGGCATTGACGCCGCCCGTCACGACACCGCCGATCCCCGATGCCGGCGTCGCGAGAAGCAAGCCGAGCACTAAGACGAACGATGCGATGCCGCCGTAGAGCAGCGCATTGATCATGGCCTTCGGGACCTGGCGCTGGGCGTCGACGGTCTCTTCGGAGATGTCGCCCGCCGATTCGAAACCGTAGAAGATGTAGACGTTTGCAAGCACGGCGACGAGCGCCGCACCCGTCCACCAGTTGCCGCCGAAATCCACACCAAGCGAATTGGTCTTGAGATACTCGACGTTCTGCGTCGATAAGATGAAGCCCCAACCCTGATGAAAGCCGAAGATCGCCAACGCGATGAAAACGCCGAACGTGCCGATCGTCTCCACGTACACGCCGAAGCGCGCCACGCGACCCATGATCTTGGCGCCGATCGAATTCAAGATCGCGGAGAGAACGATCATCCCACCGGCGATGACGAATATCGTGACGTGTTGTGTCGGGTCGAGGTGCGTCTTGAACCAGACGTTCGAGAGCTCCGCAACGTAGCCCACAGCGCCCGAGTCCACCGACGCGACCGTGGCCAACAGTGCGAAACCGTAGATCCAACCGATGAACCAGCCGTAGCGCGGCCCGACGCTGTACTTGCCGTATTGATAGAGCGCTCCCGAGAGCGGGTACTCGCTTGAAAGTTCCCCGAAAACCAACGCGACGAGCGTCATGAATCCGACGACGACCAGCATCGTCCAGATGTAGCGCGGACCGCCGGTACCGAGACCCAATGCGTACAGCGAATAGATGCCGACCATGGGACTCAAGTAACTGAAGGCAACGGAGAAGTTGTCGAAGAGCGAGAGCACCCTCGAGAGTTCTTGCCTGTAGCCGAGCGCTGCCAGTCGATCTCCGTCAGGTTTGGCGTTATCGGATATCGCCTTGCTCACGCCCAGGCCGTTATGCGCCGAGCGGGCGCGACCTGCTTCCACTTTCGCGAGGTGACCCCGGCGGGTAATCCTCTGAAAAATCTTCAATCTCCAGCTTCAGAGTTAACCGCGCAAGTTAGGAGTATCTCGTGAATAGCATCCACCGATCGGTTGCCGTCGCTTTGCTGGTCTGCGTCTTCTCCATCTCGCAGATCGATGTGCCTCGCGCGAGTGCGCAACCTTCGGATGCTCCTCAGACAACTGTCGCGAAAGCGCTTCCCAATGCGACCGACGACACCGATCCGTTTCTCTGGCTCGAACAAGTCCATGGCGAGCGAGCCACGGCGTGGGTGAAGGCGGAGAACGCCAAGACCACGTCGGTGCTCGAACGCGATCCGCATTATCCATCGTTTTATGCCGAAGCGCAGAAGATCGCGGAATCGAATGATCGTATCCCGTTCCCAAACTCCATATGCGGCGAGATCTACAATTTCTGGCGAGATCACACGCACGTGCGCGGCATTTGGCGCCGCACGTCGGCGCAAAGCTACGCCACGGCGAAGCCGGCTTGGACGACCGTGCTGGATCTGGATGCGCTCGCGAAATCGGAACACGCGAACTGGGTATGGGAAGGCAGTGACTGCGAATTGCCGGACGAGCATCGCTGTCTTATTTCTCTGTCTGACGGCGGCGAAGACGCGCAAACGATCCGCGAATTCGACGTCACGACTCGGCGCTTTGTCTCGAACGGCTTTGTCTTGACGCGCGGAAAGCAGAACGTCACGTGGGAAAATCCCGATACGCTGCTTGTCGCACGCGAGTGGAAGGCCGGTGACCTCACGGCGTCGGGTTATCCGTTTATCGTCAAGCGGCTTTCGCGCGGGCAACCTCTCGAAAGTGCGACCGAGGTCTATCGCGGAACGAAGACCGATGTCGGCGTGGGCCCTTTCGTGCTGCACGACGGCTCGGGCCACCAAGTGACCATGATCGAACGTAACGTCACGTTCTTCACGGCCGAGCACTATTTAGCCACCACCGACGGCGTCCGAAAACTCGATCTTCCGGCGAAAATAAATATCTCCGGGCTCGTCGCCGGCCGGCTGCTCCTGACGCTCAACGAGAGCTGGACCGTGGGCGGGACCGTTTTTCCGGAAGGCTCGCTCGTCGCGATCGATCTCGCCGCGATGGAAGCCGATCCGGCGCATCTCCACCCTACGCTCGTCTATACGCCGGGCGAACGCGAATCGCTCGACGCCATCGTGCCGACGAAGGACCGGTTGCTCGTCGTGAGCTACCTCGACGTTAAGGGTCGCGCCCTCGTCTTCACGCCGGCTGCGTCCGGTTCGTGGACGAAGCAGGTGCTCGACCTGCCCGACAATTCGTCGATCGGCTTAGATGATTCAAATCTCCGCAACGACACGGCCTACGTCGACGCGACCAATTTCCTTTCGCCCACGACGTTGTACTCGGTGGACGCGGCGACGGGAATCGTCTCACCGGTCAAGGCACAGCCGGCGCAATTCGACGCGTCGAACGATGTCGTCGAACAACAAGAAGCGACGTCCAAGGACGGAACGAAAATCCCATATTTCATCGTGCACCCGAAGTCGATGGTCTACAATGGATCGAATCCCACGGTGCTCTACGCGTACGGCGGTTTTCAAGTTTCCGAAACACCGTTCTACAGCGCCAACATCGGCAAATTGTGGTTGGAGCGCGGTGGCGTCTTCGTGCTCGCGAACATCCGCGGCGGCGGGGAATTTGGACCCGCGTGGCACGACGCAGGCCTCAAGACGCATCGCCAGCTCATCTACGACGACTTCTACGCCGTGGCGGCCGATCTCGTCTCCCGCAAAGTCACGACGCCGCGGCACCTTGGCATCCAAGGCGGATCGAACGGCGGATTGCTGATGGGCGTCGAGTTCACGCAGCACCCCGACATGTGGAACGCCGTCGATATGCAGGTCCCGCTTCTCGATATGTTGCGCTTCGAAAAGATCGAAGCCGGCGCTTCATGGGTGGGCGAGTATGGCAGCGTTTCCGTTCCGGAAGAGCGCGCGTTTCTCGCGTCGATTTCGCCGTACCAAAACGTCAAGCCGGGAGTGGCATATCCCGAGCCGCTCGTCTGGACCACGACGAAGGACGATCGCGTCGGGCCCGAGCATGCGCGCAAATTCGCGGCGAAGCTTGCCGCTATGGACGTGAGCTATCTATTCTATGAAGTATCCGAAGGCGGCCATGGCTCCGGGGCTAACCTCGACGAACGGGCACATACCACGGCGCTCGAATGGACGTACTTCACGCAAAAACTCATGAACGGTCCGTGACCCGCATCCAACTCGGGAGGCATCACGCTGACTTCTTGCCCGCTGTACACCACTGCGCTGCTGCGCCATTTCGTCGATTTGCGCGACAGCACGCATCACGGCGTCGCCGCCCGGTCGGATAAGGAGCGGCTGTTCACCAAGGCTGTCGCCTTCGTCGATCCACACGCGCGCCAAACGCTCGAAGAAATAAACACATGTCTGCTGCTCGGCACTGGCGAGCACGGCCACAGGGGTTCGGCACTCGCCTGAAGACGGCATTGACGCAATTTAGGCACTCTCATGGCCGCTGCAGCGGTTTGCGGGAATCAACCCTATCGTCATTCGCGCGTACTTCGGCCGCGGATTCCTCCATCCGCATTTGCGGAGCGGAACCGTTGGTGACTGGCCACTCAATGTGTTCGATGAGGAGCAAGCAGCGGCCGAACTTCCGACGCTGCGCGCGATTGCGTCGACGGACATTCACAACCTCGTCTTCCATCTTGGCGGCGACGTTCGCATCATTCCGGCGATTCTTGACGGACGGACACCCTAGCGGCGCTAAGACCGTCCGTTCGCATGGTCCGCCGCAAGGTCCGATGCAGGATTTTACACGCGCAACGCTTACTTTCGGGCATGAAGAATATCAAAGTCTTTGTGTTCGCTGCTATTTTTCTCGTTGCACCGCTCGGAGCCCGCGCCGCCGAATCTGACCCGCCTGCTCAAGCGCTCATGAGCAAGCTGCAATGGCGCAGCATCGGCCCGTACATCGGCGGGCGCGTCGTCGCCGTTGCCGGTGTGCCGAGCGACCCCGACCTGTTTTACATGGGGAGCGTGCAAGGCGGGATCTGGCGCAGCACCAACTACGGGCAGAGTTGGGACAACATCTCCGACGGCAAGATTCCCGGTATCGCCGACAGCATCGGTGCTATCGCAGTGGCGCCGTCCAACCAGAAGATCATCTACGCGGGCACCGGCGAGAGCGACATCCGCGGCGACTTCGATACCGGCGACGGCGTCTACAAGACGACCGACGCTGGGAAGACATGGCAATATGCGGGCTTGCGCGAGACGCACATGACCAGCTCGATCGTCATCGATCCGCGTGATCCGAACGTCGTCTACGCGACCTCGATGGGCCACGTATTCCAACCGAATCCAGAGCGCGGCGTTTTCAAGACGACTGACGGCGGTAAGACGTGGACGAAGATCCTTTACGTGGACGACAACACCGGCGCCAACAATGTGGTCATGGATGCGCACGATCCCAACGTGCTGTATGCCTCGATGTGGCAAGCACAGCGCACGCCGTGGCATTTGACCAGCGGCGGTCCGGGAAGCGGCTTGTTTAAAACGGTTGACGGCGGCGCG
>DATCBN010000052.1 GCA_036511855.1 Candidatus Eremiobacteraceae bacterium
AGCCGCCATCGTCGACGGCATTTTCAACCCACGCTTGCGTGCCGTTGCCGTGATGGTAGTCGAAGTCCGCGATCAGCACAGGACCGCCTGCGGCGCGCAATCGCTGCGCCGCTACGGCCACATTATTGAAGACGCAAAACCCCATGCCGCGCTGCGGTGTCGCGTGATGCCCCGGTGGACGCGCAACGGCGAGCGTGGGCGCTCCCGGACGCGCCGCCAACGCGGCATCGACCACGACCCCGGCGGCGAGCAGCGCTATATCAAACGACGAATGTCCGACGTTGGTGTCACCGCTCGGCAGTTCGGCGACACTGCCGTCGTCGGGGATCGAAGCACAAAAGCGCTCGACTGCCGAGACATATTCAGCGTCGTGCACCGCCCGGATATCGCCCAGAGCCGCCGGCCGCGCAAGTTCAAATCCATCGCGCGGACAGCCGCCGGCCTCTAATCCCGTCACGAATGCCGCGATTCGCTGCGGCCGCTCCGGATGACCGGGGCCGGTCAGGTGCTCCGCGTAGCGCGGGTCGAATGTCACGCGCATGAAATGTTTGCGCCGGCGCGCGTGCTAGGACGATCCCAATTGTTTGAGGTACGCGTGCGCCTTTGTCGCGGCGCTGCCCTTGGGGACCAGGTTCAGAAACTGCTTGAACGCGACGATCGCATTGCGCTTATCGCCGGTCAAACGGTACGTGTCGCCGAGCACGTACCAAAGCTGGGCGTCAGGGTGCTTGGGATCTTGGTTGGCAGCCAGCGCTTCGAAGGCCTCACGCGCGTCCTTGTAATCCTTGAGCTCGAAGTACGAAAGCCCGAGATTGAAAAGCGTCACGTAGGTCTTGGACATGCTGAACGAACGCTTGTACTCGTCGCGCGCCTGCGCCCACTGTTTCTCGCCCGCGTACGATTGACCGAGCCAGAACACCGCCTCCGGGTCGTTTGGACTCAACGAGACCAGACGTGCGAACATGTCCTGGGCTTTTACCGTCTGTTTCATGCCGAGCAGGAGCATCCGCGCGTAGTCGAAGATGAGCCGCGGATTTGCCGGTGCCAGTGCGATCGCCTGATCGAACTCCGTGGCAGCTAACGTGTAGTTCTTCTTCGACTGATCGTACTCGGCTTGAAGCGCGAACGGTTCGGCGTCTTTGGGGTGGTCTTTCACCGCCTGCGCGAACTGGGCGCGGGCCTGCGACTCCATGTTGTGCGCCAAATACGTCTGCGCGATATCGTCTTCGTACTCCACGGTGTCGGGATAAAGCTTCACAAGCGTCTGGATAACCGCGACGGCGCCGGGCACGTCGCCTTTAGCGGCGAGCGCGCCGGCCTTCTCCATGTTCGCTTCCGGATTCTTCGGGTCGTCGACGAGCACGGCATCGAATTGAGCGAGCGCCAAATCGTAGTTCGGCTTTTTGTCCGCCATGTACGATTTGCCTATCAGCAATTTTGCGCGCGAGTCCTTCGGATCGATCGAGAGCGCTTTGAGCAGGCTCTTGCGGCCGTCGTCGAGGCTGCCGCGATTGAGCTGCACCGTGCCGAGCGCTTCGTAGCCGAACGATTCGTCCGGATGCAGCGCGATCCCGCGCTTTGCCAACCGTTCGGCATCGTCGAGCCGGCCGAGCTGCAAATAGATGTCGACGAGATTCGCCAGCACGGCGACATTGCTGGGATCGGCGAGCCCCGCTTTTTCGAAATGGATCGCGGCATCGGTGGGATCGTTGAGCGCGATGTCCGCGCTGCCGAGATAAAACCAGATGCGCTCGTCGTCGGCTCCAAGGCCGATTGCTGTCTCGAGCTGGTCGCGGCCGCCCTGAGGATCGCCTTGCTCGACGAGCAATTGGCCAAGGTCGGCATGCGCGCCGCTATCATTCGGGTTGTCTTTGACGGTCTGCCGCAGCGTGGCGATGCGCTCCTGAGGCGTGGGTGTTGGCGACTGCGACGGCGACGGACTAGGTACCGGCGCTTTCGGCGGGCGCGCGAAAGCCTGCGTGCCGGGCGAGCCCACCGCGGCGATGGCGGCGGCGGCGACAACGGCTGCTATGATGGCGATTGAAAGACGACGCACTGGCTACCCTCTGCTATCCTGCGTGGGAAGGCAAGCACCGCTTGCCCGTTCGAGCCGCGCATGCCCGACCCGAAATGTAAACGTCAACCATTACCCTTGCGTTCCTTGACAAGTTGCGTCAAAGCCGGCACGATCTGGAAGATGTCGCCCACGACGCCGAGGTCGCAGAACTCAAAAATAGGCGCGTTTGGATCCTTGTTGATGGCCACGATCGTGCCCGAGCTGCGCATGCCTACCTTATGCTGGATCGCGCCGGAAATGCCACACGCGATGTAGAGTTGCGGCGCGACCGATTTTCCGGTCTGTCCGACTTGATGACTGTGGGAAATCCAGCCTGCATCCACTGCGGCGCGCGACGCGCCGACCGCTCCGCCAAGCGCCGCGGCAAGCGCCTCTATGATGTCGAAGTGCTCTGGCCCCCCAAGACCCCGGCCGCCGGAAACCACCACGGACGCCTCGTCGACGCCGACCGCTCCGGCTTCCTGGGCGACGCGCTCTTCGATCACCGCGGCATACTGTTTGGCGGGGGGTGCGGGCAACGCGACGACCTCGCCCTTTCCGGGCTCCTTGCGCGATGCGAACGAATTCGGCCGGCACAACACGACTCCGTAGGTCGAGTCCTTGAACGTGATAGTTGCGATCGCCGAGCCGCCGAATTTCGGAGACTGCGCGACCAGCGCGCCGTCTGTGACCGTGAGATCCGTGGCTTCGGTGATGACGCCCGCGTCGAGACGTACGGCGATGCGCGCCGCCAGATCTTTTCCGGCGTTGCTCGCCGGAAACAACACGTAAGACGGCCCCTTCTCTTTAAGCAAAGTTTCGAGGGCGTCCACCGCTGGGTCGAGCAAGTACTTCTCTACCGGCACGTCCTCACCGACGGCTATCACGTCGAGCGGGGTGGACTTCAGTTGTTCCGCGGCAGCGCCCGCGCCCGAACCGAGAACGACTCCAATCGACGGCACACTCAATGACTTTGCGATGTCCGCGCCCTTGGTGGCCATCTCAAAGCCGATGCGGCGCAACGCACCCTGTTCTTGTTCGACGTAAATCACAACCGAATTCATCGCCGTCAGATCACCTTCTTGGCGACGAGGAAGTCGATGACCGCGCGAGCGCCTTCGGCGGCGTCGGTGGCGGTGACCACGGTGCCCTTTGGCCTTGCGCCGACCGGAGCGATGCTCACGACCCGGGTGCGGCTTCCCGCATCGCCCAAGTGCGCCGCATCTTCACCCACGTCAGTGAGCGACAGCGGAGCGATCTCCTTTTTCTTCGCGCCCATGATGCCTTTGAGCGATGGATAGCGCGGCTCGTTCGCGCTCTTCGTCACCGAAACAAGCGCGGGCAATGGCGCGCTCACGCGCAGGTACCCGGACTCAGTCTCGCGGTGCACTTCGACTTTGCCGTCGGCCACCGTAACTTTTTTGGCGAAGGTCAGGCTTGGCACACCGAGATGTTCGGCGATCGCGGCCGGCACGATGCTGCAAATCGCATCGGTGCTTTGCGTTCCCGTGAGAACGAGATCGAAGCCGATCTTCTTCAGCGCTTGTGCCAGCGCAAATGCGGTGGCCATCGCGTCGCTGCCTCCGACCGCAGCATCCGACAAAAGCGCTGCGGAATCGGCTCCCATCGCAAGCGCTTTGCGCACCACTTCGCGTCCGCTTTCGGGCGCCATCGTCAGAACCGTCACCGTGGTATCGCCGCCGAGCTTTTCCTTGAGACGCAGTCCTTCTTCAATTGCATATTCGTCAAACGGATTGAGGACGTTCTCGATGCTCGACCGGTTAAGCCGATTGTTCGCCGGGTCGAACGTCTTTTCGGCGTTCGTGTCCGGCACTTGCTTGACGGTGACGACGATTTTCAAGCGGGTCCTTTCCGAAACGTGTGCGACGAGAAGCGGCCGGCTTTCGCCGGCCGTTCCAAAAACAGGCGTCTTTTCTCGATTTTGGCCCGCTCGCCCTTGCTAGGCGGTGACCCTTGAGGTGGCGACACTGTTGCCGAAAAGCGCGTTGAGGCGCTCGACCAAATCGCTCGCCGAGTAGGGTTTCCGCAGCATCATGAGCGGCCACCGTTCCGCAGCGCGCAAGACATCTTCGCCGTCGATATAGCCGCTGGCGACGATCACGCGCAGCGCGGGCCTGTTCGCCTTGATATAGTCGATGATTTCGAATCCGTCGGTGTCCGGTAACTTGAGATCAAGGACGATCGCATCGTAATCTTCGCGCGCTTCCAGCCGCAATAACGCTTGTCCGCCGTTGGCCGCGACATCGACGTCGAACCCCGATTCGCGCAATGCGGCTGCGGTCAGCGCGCACAACGCTTCGTCGTCTTCCGTGATCAAGACCGCCAGTGTCCGCGACGATCTTGCGTCGCGAGCCCGATCGCCGGCGACGAACGTTCCGGCGCCTTGACGCGGCTCGACGACGCCGCGCTGGGCGAGAATGCCGAGTGCTTGCCGCACCGTCATGAGTGCGACGCCATATTCTTTGGCGAGCGCCATCGTCGATGGCAATTGACGTCCCGATGACCATTCGCCCTTGTCGATCCGAGCGAGGAGATCGGTCGCTATCGACATGTACTTGAGGGGACGGTCGCTTTGTTCGCGCATGCAGCATTGAGTCCGTAAAAGGAATCTCCGTTGGACCTTCGGCAATTTCCAACGCGAGTGAGGCAACGTTCCCCAAGACGGCCGAAGCGCCTGCCCACGGAGGTCCTATCAGTGATCGTGTCCGAACGTCCGAAGCCTTCCGCAGCCACCGTCGGCCTCGCATGGGATGGAACTCGACTCTGGGCGGGCGACTGGGAACAATGCTTCATCGCGTCGCTCGACCCGCTCGGCGGTCTCGCGGACAGTTATTCCGCGCCCGGGAGAGTTTACGGACTGGCGTTTGCCGATCGCATATTGTGCGCCGTCATCGGACACCCCGAGTCCGACAATCGCAGCATTCACAGTTTCGATCCGGCGACCACGACGTGGGAGAAGCGATCTCACGAATGCCCCGACTCGACCGGCTCGCATCTCGCTTGGGATGGCGGCCACCTCTGGTTGAGCCAG
>DATCBN010000053.1 GCA_036511855.1 Candidatus Eremiobacteraceae bacterium
CGCCACGTTGACGCCGCTCGACGATAACGGCGAGCCATGCATAGGATTGCTCACCGGTCATTGCACGCGGCTTCTGGCAGCCGGCTGCAGCGGGATCGTGCTGCTCGGAACGACCGGCGAGGCCAATTCATTCACCATCGAAGAACGCAAGATCATTTTGGAAGCGGTGGTCGGGGCTGGAATCCCCGCATCGCGCTTGATCGTCGGTACCGGCTGCTGCGCGCTGGGGGACTGCGCGACGCTCACCAGGCACGCGCTCTCCGTTGGCGCGGCGCGCGTCTTGGTGCTTCCGCCCTTTTACTATAAGAACGTGAGCGACGAAGGAATCGTCCAGGCTTATTCGCGCACGATCGAAGCGGTTGACGACGATCGCCTCCGCTTGTATTTCTACAACATTCCGCAATTCTCGGGCGTGGTCATCGGTGACGGAGTCATCGAATCGTTGTCCGCCCAATATCCCGGCATCGTCGCGGGCATCAAAGACAGCGCCGGAGATTGGCCCGCCACCGAGATGCTGTGCGCGCGGTACGGCGGCGCGATGGATGTGCTCGTCGGCAGCGAGCGGTTTCTGGTCGCCGGGATCTCTGCCGGCGCGAGCGGTTGCGTCACCGCGACCGCCAACGCCTTTGCCGACTCGATTTGTCGATTGTTCGCAAGCCTCAACGAGCCGGCGGCGATCGCATTGCAAGAACGCGTCACCGCCGCACGAGCAGTATTCGAAGGTTACCCCGTCATCGCGGCGCTCAAGGAATTCGAAGCGCGCCGATCGGGCGACGCGCGATGGAGAAATGTACGTCCGCCGCTGACGGCGATGCGGCCCTCCGATGCAGACACGCTGGCCGCCAAGTTGAGCTCCGTTCTGTAGGAGGGCAAGCTCGTACTAGGGCGAGCATCGCTCGCCCAAAAAAAATTAGGGCAAGCGTTGCTTGCCCTCCTACATTTTCGATGGGGCAAGCGTTGCTTGCCCTAGTACGGATATCTTATACGCGGTGATGGTGATAAAGCCTTAGCGGACCGACTGCCCTGCGGCGCGGGCGCGGCGGAATTCTCTTCCCCGCACCGCGTCGCTGCGCAGGTCGCAGATGTGCCGCATCGCAAGTTGATAGAGCAAGTCCGGCGTGGCGAGACAAGCGTCATCGCGCCGTCTCATATCTTCACGCCCCAGCCGCCGAACAGCGCGCTGTCCGCACCTTGCGGAATGTGGACGAGTTCCGTGCGCGTGATGCCTAGAATGTCTTCTGCGTTCGCCTTTGACGCTGAAGTTCTAATCCCGATCCTTACCATGAGCCCCTTGTTGCCTCCGTAGTCGCTTGTAACTTACTAACAGCTTACACTAGTTACTTATAACCTGTCAACACAAGTAAGAGGTTATTAATCGTCCTTGTCTGCGGGACTAATGCTTGCTATATAACCACCGTAAGTACTATAATAGTTCAAACATAGATCACGGTGAGGCACCATGAAAGAACGAGTCGGAGATAAACCCGCGCCGGAACGATTACGGATCATACAGGCGTTCATGAACACGGCAACGTCGGGCCGCGAGGATTTCGCCGGACCGGACTGCCTGCGTGAGTGGCTTGCCGACCACGGTCTGCTCGAGGGCGACTCGGCCCTGAGCGCGGCGGACTTGCGTCAGGCGATATCGGTGCGAGATGCGCTGCGTCAGCTCGCATCGGCTCGTCAAGATGGCCGCTTGGATTCCGACGCCGTCGAGACGCTCAACCGGGCCGCCCGCAGTGCGCAGATGTCCGTATCGTTTGGACAGGACGGCCGGGCATGCGTCGAGTCTCTCGCGCCCGCCGTCGATGGCGCGCTAGGAAAGATCATCGCGATCGTCGTCGACTCGATGACCGACGGCACGTGGGACCGCCTCAAAATCTGCCGCGACGCCGGATGTTCGTGGGCCTTTTACGACCGGTCCAAGAATCACTCGGGCACGTGGTGCGACATCGCCGTTTGCGGCAATGTGGCAAAAGCGCGCACGTATCGCGCGCGGCACGGGACCAAAGCCGGGTGATGGACACCTCCGATCGCGAGCGAGCGCGATTGATCGACACTTCGAAGAAGGGTTGGGCACATCGATGATGCGCGCGCGCACGATATTCGTCATGGTCTTCGTAATTCTGATTGCCGCCGCATCGTCAAGTGCGGCCGCTTCAAAGCCCCAAGCGACGGTCACCGGCATTCCGCTCGACGCCCCGTGGAAGGCAAAGATCTACGCGCTCGCCCGGACGAAGTTCATCCATCCAGCCTGGGGCTGGCAGCACAGCGAGCGCAACTATCAAGTGGCGATGCGCCTCGCAAAGGGTGACGGCCTAGCCGTGGACACAGACGTGCTCTTCGCCGCATCGTTCTTGCATGATATGGCCGCGTTTCCGCCTTATGCCAAGAAAGGCATGGAGCACGGCGACCGCGCCGCGCAGACGAGCGAGGCGGTGCTGCGCGATGCGGGTTTTCCAATGGCTAAATTCGCGGCCGTGCAAGCCGCCGAGCGCGGGCATATGTACTATAGCGATGCCGGCTCGCGACCGGAATCCATCGTGCTGCACGATGCGGATTCTCTTGACTTTCTCGGCGCCATCGGCGCAGCGCGCATGATCGCGCTCACCGGTGAGAAGGCTCCGGATTTCAGCGCGGCCGTCACGGCGTTGCGCGGATTCGAGCGCGACATCCCGCCGCGGCTCATCACCAAGACTGCGCGCGCTATCGGTGCGCAACGCGCCGAAGAGCTGCAGCGAATCCTCGACCAGCTCAAGCGCGAGGCGTTTGACGGCAAGGCCATGTGAATTCGCGCCGCGGCCGCGCCGGAAAGAAAACGCCCTGCGAACGCGATTTCGCAGGGTTTTTCGTTCTGACGCTCCCTCGCTGTTGCTACTTCGGCGAGATCGGCGAGCGCACGCACACCGTTCTAAGGCGTTTCGCAAAGCGACATTAGCGGACCGTGAGAATGAACGATCTCCTTCCTTAAATTGGTTGTCGACATCCATTTGTGGGCAAGTGTCTTCATGTATGTATAGGGCGTTTTAGATTACTGGATCGAGCCGAACTCTTCTAAGGAGAATGAACCTTGAGTAAATGGAAATCGACTTCAGCGCTGCTCCTCGTCGCCGGGGTCGCGTTAGCAGGCTGCAGCAGTGTGGCCAATCGGATCGGGGGCCTTGGACAAAATGGAGACGCGCGCCTGATCGACGCTTCGCCGGCGACCGTGCAAACCGGAATCGCTCTTGAAGCCGACGGCGGCGTCATCAATTCGGGCTTGAGCGCCACGACGCCGATCGGCGTCTACAGCGCGGTCGGTGCGACTGCGATCAACTTCGACGTCAACACCGGCGCCAGCACCACCGACCTCGTCCCGTCCATCCGCATCAGCATCGCTCCTTCGACAAACTATTCGATCGTGTTGGAAGGCGAGCCCGGCTCGCTCAATTACAAGGCGTTCGGATTTCAAGATACAAACGCTTTGCCTAATTCGGCGACCGTTCGCTTCAAGGTGAACAACGCAGCCCCGAACCTCACGACGCCTGTCGACGTCTACGTCTGGCTGTCGACAACCGCCATTCCGACTACGCCGACTGTTCCCGGACTTGAATTGAACCAAGATTCAGGCTCCTCCGCGACAAAGCCGGGCAACGCGTATATCCCGCAGCAGGGTAGCTTAACGACGTTGGCGGCAGGCGTATACAACATCGACATCGTCGCTGCGGGCGGCATTCCGAACGGAACGTCGGATCTCTTCGACGGCACCGCGTCGTTTGTTCTGGCGACCACGTACTCGTTGACCATCCAGGATGTCGACGCGACGCCCGATAACATCAGCGTGTTGTCGTCGATCGACGAGCCGTTCCAGGGATCCAATCAGACTTCTGTCTTGAGGCGGATCGTCCACTAATAACTCGGCGAAACTTGAAGCGGCCGGCCGTGCACAACGGCCGGCCTATTCTCGTCCTGGGGCCGAAGGGCCGAAGGGCGCGCTCGACGGTCCTACGAAGCGCGGCACTCCGATTCGGAGGACACTGCCGTGCGCCGTCTCTACGCAGTTCTTTTTGCCGCTCTTGCGCTTGTCGGTTGCGGCTCGCGCTCCGCGCTTCCGCGCGCCGATGTTCCACGCGCGCACGGCATCGGCTCCCAACCGCAGGTCCTCCAAAAAGGAACCGGCGGTCAATGGGTCACGCTAAAGGTCCAGACGGCGTCCGGATTGCTCGGTCCGATCGTGGCTGGTCCGAACGGCGAGATGTGGTTCATCGATGAAAACGCCGGATCGCTTGCCGAAGTCGCGATGGGCGGCCGGGTGCACGAGTTCTCGCTCTCCGGATTCCTAGGCGGCAACGCGGTCGCATTGTCGGTCGGTGCTGACGCCCGTCTCTACGTAAGCGATGAGACGACGAGCATCACGCGCGTGACCGCGGGCGGAGCAGCCCTGCAGATACCGATTCCAAGCGGCGACAACACATCGATCGACAGCAACGGCCTCGGTCCGGACGGAAACGTCTGGTTTGCGGAGTTCAACCACATCGGCAAGGTCACGCCGGCCGGCGTGATCACGGAATACGCGTATCCCACGCAGCCCAACATCAATCAGTACGGCGGTGTCACTGCGGGCCCCGACGGAAACGAATGGTTTTCCGAATCGTCGAACAACGCGATCGGGAAGATCAATCCGAAGACGGGTAAGATCACGGAGTTCAAACTCCCGCAAACGTGCATACCGTCGGCCATCGTCACCGCCAAGGACGACCACATGTGGTTCGCGTGTCTGACGACGTCGCCCATGGTCGGCCGGATCTCGATGGCCGGCAGCATCAAGATGTTCACCGGCGGTGGAGCGTTCAGTTCGAACGAGACCGAACAATTCGGCGCAGTGGGCCCGGACGGCAACCCTTGGTTCGCCTCCGGGAACAACAACGTCGTCTTCAACGTCGACACGACGACGCTCAAGTTGACGTCGTTCGATCCGCCATTGCTCTCGGGCGAGCGGCCGGACGCTTAGCAAACCGGTCCGGACGGCAATATATGGGTGACCACGGTGGGTCTAGACCATATATACGTGCTCGTCGTCAATCCGCTCTCCGTGACGCCGACCAAAGTGAACTTCACGGGCGACGGCCAAACCAAGACTTTGGTCGCCGCCGAAAACGGCACGACCGCTTGGACGGGCACTTCGTCCGACACCGCGGTCGCGACGGTCTCGCAGGGCTCGCCGAGCACGAATTTTATCGTGACGTCCGTCGGATCGGGGTCGTGCAAAGTGACGATCGCCGATGCAGCCGGCAATAGCGTCAAGGTCAAAGTCACGGTGCCGTAACGGTCCCACTGCCCGATTTCCGCCGCCTTTCATGGCCTTTTCACGGCCATGAAGTAGGCTTCGCTGCTATGACTCTCGATTCGATCGCTACGATCCGTAGCAGGGAGACATCCATGACACAGCCGCCGTCAAGCCGCGTTTACATTCTAGGTCTCGTAGGCATCATCGCTCTCGCTGCAGCGCTTCCACTTCGGGCCGTCGCCGCACCCGGGCTTGGGCCGGTGGTCACTACGGAAGACGGCGGACAGATCTTCGGCTTCGATATCGACGCCCACGGCAACGATGGCGTGCTGAGCTCGTCGCAGGACATGCCGAATGGGGACGTCTTGAGCTCGGTGGAGACATTCAATCAAACGACGGGAAAGATAGTCAAGAAGGTGCTCGTTAGACGCAACCAAACCGATTTTGTCACCGTCGGCATATTCGCAAACGACGTCGGGTTGGTCAATCACGAGCTTGACCATGGCGTGCGCGAGTACGGCGTCATGGATCCCGTCAAGCGAAATGCATTCACGCGCAGGTGGACGCCGCCGGTAAATCCGATAGAAGTGTTGGAGCGCGCCGATAATCAGGAAACGACGACGAGCGTTCTCTACGCGATCGAGTTGTTTAACCAAGATGTGCCCGACCTTATCGTCAGCGACGTCGCCAGCAACACATTCTCGCGCATCATACACCTCGATCCGAACACATTCGGTCTCAACGACGGCCCCCGGATCGCACAAGACACGGCCAATAACAAAGCGGTCATCGCCACCTCGCCCGACGGCGGGACCGTCGGCGGCTCGGTCCCGCTGATCGCGACGATCAATCTTGCCAATGGCAAGATGAAGTCGTTCAACGGAGTCGTCACCGGCTTGTTCCATTCCGGATTCGTCAATGGACTGGCGGTGGATTCGACGACCGGCATCGCCTGCACGACGACCGAGCTAGACGCAGACGTCGAGTTCTACGACCTCGCGCATGGGACCGGTCATTTCGTGAGCCTTCCGAACGCCGGCGGGAATCAAGCAGAGACCGGCGCTGCAGTGGTGAGCGACTCGATCCATCACCTCTTCTTGGTCGCGCAGCCGAATTCGAGCATCTCGAGCGGCAGCACGATCTACGTCTACCGCGAAAACGGCGATCTCCTCGAATCGATCAACGGCTTCAGCTTCTCGAACGCGTTTTCCGTCATCGCGGCCCGGATCGCGTTAAACCCGTCGAAGCGGATCGGATTTGTGAACGGGCCCGACATCACCCAACTACAGGGGTTCAGCTATTGAGCACCCGGGGTTTTCCAGCAAGCGGGTCGAAACGGTGCGGCCCCGATCGGTCCCTCTCGGTCGCGGGCACCATTCCTCAAGGAAAGGATCGATCATGGCAGTGCTGGAGAAGGTCGCGATTCAAGGCGTCGACGCCGCTATCTACTTAGTCAAAGACGTCGATCGGGCGAAGAAATTCTGGCAGGACACGATGGGCTGCACGATGACTATGGACTACGGTCCATACGGCGGCGAATTCACGTTTGGCGACGACACGACATTTGGTCTCTACAAACCTGACGACCAGGAATGGCGTCGAGGCGGCGGGATGATTTTCCGCGTCGACGACCTGCCGGCTGCGGTCGAGCATTATAAATCGCGCGGGGTGAAGTTCGATGAGGACGGAAAAATCGAAGAATCTCCCGGGTGCTGGATGGCATTCGCCGAGGACAGCGAAGGCAATAACTTCATCCTGCACAAGCGCAAGGCCTGAGTAGATTCATCCCTCTTGAGCCCTGCTTAGCCGCAGGGCTCTCTTGCGTTTCCCGGTGGGAGGCTCGTTTATGTCGAATCGAATCAATCATCTCGCCGTTTGGGTCGCTGCCATCGTCTTCTTCGCGTGGGGCGCGCTGTGGTACGGCTTGTTGTTCGGGAACCAGTGGCTTGTCGCGCTCGGCAAGACGATGGCGGAACTGCCCGGTTCGCCAACCACCTACGTCTGGTCGTTCATACTCGGATTGATCCTGTCGTACGCGACTGCCATGGCGCTCACGCGGCGCCCCGAAGACCAGTCGTTGGCGCAAGGGATCAGCTTCGCGCTGTTCATGGGCGTCGCCGTCTACGCCACGCAGACGCTCAATCATCTGATCTATGAGAATGGTTCGATGTCGCTCTGGATCATCAACACCGCCTACACCGTCATCGGCTTCGCGATCGTCGGTGCGATCGTCGGTGCGTGGAAGAAGCGCTTGTAGCAGTCGTAGCCCAAATGGATGTAGGAGCCGACCTTTATGGTCGGCTCTGCTCACCCTTTTACAGCGATGAGTTCGAAGAACTTCGCGAGATCGATGTTGCCGCCCGAGACGACGGCGACGATCGGCCCGTCGGCGTCAACGTCAGTATAGAGCGCGGCAGCCGCGGGCAGGGCGCCGGCGCCTTCGGCGATCACGCGGGATTTTTCGGCAAGCGTCCGCATCGCACGCTTGGTCTCATCGAGTGTGACGACGATAGAGCCGTCCACGATGTCTTTGATCCGCTGCCACATGCGGGGAAATACACTCTTGCCGCCGGCGCCGTCGACGAACGTCGGCTGCCAAGCGTCGAACTTCGACGCCGCGCCCGTGGCGAACGAAAGCGCACCCGGCGCGGCGGTCTCCGGCTCCGCGCCGAACACGCGCACATTCGGATTGAGCGCCTTGATGCCCGACGCGACTCCGCAGACCAGCCCGCCGCCGCCGATAGCGGCGATGACAACGCCGGCGTTTGGAAGGTCCTCCATGATCTCCAATCCCATCGTCGCGTTGCCCGCGATGAAGTCGTCGTCATCGAACGGATGGATGAACGCGCCGTCGACCCCTGGGAACTCTCGTCGCTCCATAGCCTCCCAGCAGGCGTCGAATGGAGCGCGCACAAGTTTTGCGCCCAGCGCTTGCATGCGTTCGACTTTGGTTTCCGGCGCGGTATCGATCGTGACGACTGTGCATGGAATGCCCGCCTGCCGCGCGGCGAACGCCACTCCCTGCCCGGCATTGCCCGCGCTGATGGTCCACACCCCGCGGGTCCTGCGGTCGTGGGGAACCTTTGCCACGGCGTTCGCGGCGCCGCGCAATTTGAACGAGTTGATCGGTTGGAGATTCTCGAGCTTTAGATAGATCTCGCGGCCGCCCTGACCGGTTTCCAGCTTCACGAGCGGCGTGCGCGCAATGGTGCCGGCGATGCGTTCGCGGGCATCCTGTATCTCGCGCAAGGTGATTGGGCGGACGTCGGCGGGCGATTGTGCCATGTTTCTCTCTACTTCATGTGCGCGGCGATGTAGTCGATCCAATGCTCGTAGACGTCGAGCGTGCGGACGGGGTCGCTCGGAAAGTGTCCGTTCACCGGCCAGACGCGCATCGTGGCATCCTTGTGATTGTCGCGCAACGCGCGCCAATACATCGACGACGTCGCAAACGGGTCGCGATTGTCGCCGACATCGGAGAGGATGAGCACGGGCGTGGTGACGTCCGCGGCATAGGTTATGGCCGATACCCGGCGCCACTCTGCTGCGTTGTTCCCGACGAACGGAGAACCGTGGAACAAGGCGACGTCAGCGTCGCTGTCGTCCGCGACTCCGTAGTCGGTCATCCAGTCGTTCACTGACGCACCTGAAACGGCCGCGTTCCAGATGTGATATTTCGAGATCATCCACGCCGTCATGATCCCACCGTACGACCAGCCGGACACGGCGATGCGGCGGTCATCGACAAATCCCCGGGCGCGAACGGCGTTCACCGCGGCCATGATGTCTTTTCCAGGGCCATCGTCTGGATCGTATAGCACGCTCCGGAGGTATTTGAGTCCAAGATTCAAGCTGCCGCGGTAGTTCGGTTCGAGGACGAGCCAACCACGTGCGGCCATCAGTTGAGCCAATTCGTCGAACCCACGCACCGATGCGCTCGTCGGGCCTCCGTGGATCTTCAAGACCATCGGATATTTGCGATGCGGGTCAAAGCCCGGCGGTGTCAGCAGCAACGCGTCACCCGTGATCCCGAGCGTGGTTCGATATTCGATCGTTTGCGCGTCAGCGAGATCGAGACCGGCCGTCGCGTCGTTATAGTTGGTCAGCTTCACTGTGCCGCCGGCGCTGGCACGAAGGTAGAGCTCTGCAGGCCGTTTGACATCGCTCGCGACGAAGACCATCGAACCGTCCTGCGCGATGGCGCCTTGAAGCGGCGATTCGACGCGCAGGCCGTCGATGGGCATCGGCGCGGGCGGACCGTTCAGCCCGGCTCGGAGCATCGTGAGCGACGTTGCCTCAGGCGCCGTCATGACGACGCCACTCGAATCGGGAAGCCACGCGAGGTCGTTGAGGTAGCAATCGCAAGCTTGCGATAAAGCAGTTCCTTCTCCGCCAGCCGGCGTTGTGACGAACGCTTCGACTTGATTGCTTTGAACGTCTCCGCTTGAATACGCATAGGCTACGTGCTTGCCGTCCGGCGAGTAGAGCGGGCTGCTCTCGTAGGCGTCATGTTGGGTGAGCTTCGAGAGCTTGCCGGTTGCGGCATCGACGACATCCACGTACGAGCGATCGGAGTCATTGAGAATAGCGTTCGGTGTGAGCGTGAACGCGATCGACTTTCCGTCGGCGGACCACGAGATCGTGGATTGGGCCTGACCGGTCGCGACGCTTTGGGCGCCTGAAGTGAGCTGGCGCGCGTGACCTCCGTCGGCGGCGATCACAAAGAGATGCACCGGACGCGGCAGCGAACGAGCGGTAATCGATTCGGTCGTGAAGATGAAGCTGTCGCGGAAGCGGTCGGCGCCCGTGCGCTTCGGCATGGGATCGGCCGCGGTGTAGGCGATTTCGCCGCCGTCAGGCCGCCACGCGAACTGCAGCACGCCGTCGGCTGCGTTCGTCACGGGGCGGGCGTCACCACCGTCGAACCGCAGCATCCAAACTTGCGGCTGCGCGTTGTCGCCGCTTCCTGCGTCTGCGATGAATGCAAGTTTGGTGCCGTCGGGCGAAAAGGCGGGCGCATCCAGATCCTTGCGATCGTGAGTGATCGCGCGCCGCTCGTGTGTCGCGATGTCGATAAGGTCGAGATCGGTCGATTCCGTGTCGTCAGCCCAGGCAATCCGCGACACCACGACGACCGCGCGCTTGCCGTCGGGAGAAATCGCCGGCGCCGAAAGGCCGACGATGTTTCGAAAATCCGATGGCTGCATGCTGCGCGCGTCGGCATGCGAGACCGAGCAAATCGACGCGATCAAGCACGCCGATATCCCCAGCACGAATGGAACGCGTCCCATTGGTTTCATCTCCACTTTCTAGTATGTGAATCGGGTGATGGCGTCGGCCGTCGGGCCATCGATGAAGCCCACCCGTTTGGCCGGATTGATGGCCAGGCCGGGAGTGATCCCGAAGGCCTTGATGCCGGTGATCGACTCCACGACGTTGCCGTTCTCATCGAAGATATCGACGACGCTGTCGCCGGGCGGGCCAATGCTTCCGTTTGGTTGCGCGACGAGAAAGAGATGGTGGATAGGGTCGCTTGCCACTGCTTCGCCGGAAAACGACTGACCGCCGTTGGCGCCCGGGAGCTGCACGAAAAATCCCGTCTCGCGTGCTAGATCGTAGAATTCCACGTCCGCGTCGAGTTCGGTCGTCGTGCAGGCGATGCCGGTCGAAGAATCCACCGCGAGACCGTTCACGAAGCCTGAATGGAACGGCGGGATGATCACGCCGTTGAATTCTCTCATATTGCCGTTGGAGAGATTGACCGTGGCGATCAGCGGCTCTTGTCCGCCGACCGCACCCGCGTCGGGCGAGGTCGCAAAGACCGCCCGGTTGTGCGCGATGTCTTGCGCCATTTGCGGTTGATCCGCTCCGCCGAAGTGGCCCGGGTCTAGATCGAACACGGGCCCAAATGTGTTCGACGCGATCATCGAACTGAAGACGAATGGATTGCCGCTAAGGTCGGTGGCGAAGATCGCGCTCTTTGCGGTCGACTGGTTCGAAGCGACACGTTGAAGGAGGAAGTTCGATCCGTTCGGCGGCGTCCACTTGCCCGTGAACATGTTCGACGTAACGGGAGCGAGGATGCGAAAGGTGCGTATGTTCCGATTGTTCACGACGTGCTCGTGCAGCACGAGACCCACGTCATCACCCACGATTCCGTACGTGACGAAGTCGTCCATCGTCCGCGTCGTCACGACGACTTTTGCGATTTTCGCCGTTGTCTGATCGAAGGTCTCCACGGATGCGAGAACCTGGCCTTGCGGCGAGATGGTCTGTGCCGATGCGAGAAGGCCGTCGTTGCCGTTTTGATCGACGTCGAAGCCGAACACTTGGCCGCCGTCGGCGGTGTGCAACACCTTTCCCACTTCAAAGCCGGCGCGGCCGAGCTGTCCGTGAGGACCCATCGGTTGGAGTATGCGCAGCGGCCGGATGTTGCCGCTCGTCGGCCCGGCGGAAGACCGGCTCGACCCAAGCACGGCAAGCGACAGCATTGCAGCCGTCGCGCACGTGAATACCAAAGCGCGTGTGATCATGCGCCCTCCTTCGCAGCAAACATCGGGATTGCCGCTAAATATCGCGCGATTCCGCCGCGATTCGGCTTGCAATTTCGCATCACAATCGATCGGCAAAAGGTCGCGGCGACCCATTGCGTAACATAGCGATTCGTCAGGAGGGCCTCCATGCACGCCTTACTCGCTCTCATCATCGCTGTGTTTTCCTATGTCGCGCCAATGCCGCAGCCGAGCGCCGTACAGCCGAACTCGCCGGCTCCTACGCCCGCGGCCTCGGCATCAACGTCC
>DATCBN010000054.1 GCA_036511855.1 Candidatus Eremiobacteraceae bacterium
CGAAGCGTGCGGCACGGCGATCGAAACACCGTCGAAGCTTACCATCCGGCGACGAATACTTGGACGACCGAGGCATCCATGCCGACGGCGCGGTTCGAGCTAGCCGCGGGCGTGGTAACTGGCAGACTCTATGCTGTCGGCGGCGCTAATAACATCGGCTTCTTGAATGTCAGTCGAGGCATACGATCCGACGACGAATGCCTGGACTGCCAAAGAACATATGCCGACGGCGCGCCAATCATTAACTATTGGCGTTGCAGGCCGCCGACTATATGCGGCCGGCGGCCTTAATAGCGGCGGTTTCTTGAATACCGTCCTTGAATACCGTCGAGGAGTTCGACCCACGGCGCCAATAATCTTGCTGCGCACAGATACATTGTCCTGAAGACCAATTGGCCGATTTGAATTTGTGAGCTACACCGATATCAATTTCAGAAACTAAATTGCCTTGGAATTAATCGACACCCGCGCAGCCAATCTCAGGATCTGCGCTCGACGTTTTTGATGGGGTACGGCTCTGCCCTGCACTATGTCGCGCCAGCGTCGTTCGGACATCCCAAGAGCGACGGCGACTTTTGGCGCACCCAATTTGTTGATTGCGGACTTCGGCGCCTGGTTCGAGCGAAACGATTACTCGGAAAGCGTGGGGCTTTAGATGCAAGGCGCCCGAGATGAAACGTGTAAGAGCTTACTGCGTCTCAAGGCCAACTAGCAACGGGCATTTCAGACCTGGAACATCTCCTGTTGCTCGACAAAGGACCCGAAATATGGGGAGGCGCTCAGCTCAGCCGCACTCGATGTCGTTTTACATGGCCCATCTTGTCTATACTGGGACTCCTTCGGACCGAGGATCGCAGAGAAGTGGTAGTGACGGCCCGCGCGTAGTCGCGCCGCTCCGATTTGACTGCGGATGCGTAACGGTAGAGGCAGATTCGTCGCGAGTCCGTTACTATCTCGACGCTTGCGGGGACGACCACTACAAGCTAGTTAGTTAAGCCATCGTAGGATTCTTGAAATGGGGCGTCGTTAGCCGCCGGGTGGCGATTTCTCGCGCGTTTTATTTCGTGGGCGTTTGAGCTTGCCTCGCGAACAACGTCACGCAGACTTCCGATATCGAACGCGGCCAAGCGATGATTTGAAGGTCAGTAAAACCGATACGGACCGTCTTCAAGTGGCCACGATCAGTTGTACATTCACTCTGCGCCGATTCGCTATCCGATCTGTGCCGACGTCCTGCGATGCGACGTCGTCAACGCGGCACGAAGCACCGCGGCCAGATTGAGACGCTGTTCAAATTGGCCTCGATCAGCCAACTATGAAGCCATTGAGTTCGATATTATCGAGGACGAATTCGCCGGTGTCTGGCCACGAAATCCAGCCGTGCGGCGTTGCGCTCCGTTGTCCGCAATTACTTCCGGCGGAGAACGGCACCAAGTTGCTTGAGCATCACACCGAGCACTTGATCATCACCGCGCGCGAAGAACATCGTGAGTGCGACCTCAACAATGGAACTCTCGCTTAGCCGGTGCGAATAGGCCAGGCTACGAAGGCGTTCGGAGATATCATGGCTCACGTTGACCGACAATTTGCTACGCGACGCTGCGGAGTCGGAACCAGCGTCGTGCTCGGCATACTCCGACGGCTGAGGCGTTCGAATCATTTCGCTCGTTGCGTCACCCGACTGTCCGCTTGCGAGCTGACTTCCTTCGTTTAGCATCTTGACGCCTGCTCAACCCCTTCTGGCATGCACATTCTGCGCATCCCAATCGAGTAATCGGCTGATTATGCAATAAAGATAAGAACGCAGTTATAGAATCGTTCAACGACTACTTCAGTCCACCTCGTCCGCCGATGACGCTCGTTACCGGCCCCGGTGGCACCCCCAGCCCTACCGGCCCCGGTGGCACCCCCAGCCCTACCGGCCCGTGGCTAGCCAGCTCACCGTCCGCAACGCAGCGGGCGAGCCGAGACTAGACTGCCTCGGAATTGGCCCCGCTGTCCCTGGTTTGAAACCCACGCGGCGGCCGGGGTCCCAAAGGGGCTGAACAAGCGACAGAATGAAACCCTACGCAATGCGGAGACTTGCTATTCGGGTATCCTGGCTTCTTGCGGCATTTGCAGTGGCAGCTGCTTTAGCTTGCTCAATATACGTTTCGGTGTCGCAGAGCTATCTTCGGCGGGTTGTGACACTCGGAGATATTTCCCAAGCAGTTGAACCTTCTCGCACTGCCCACTCTATCTTCGATGCTCTCGAAGTTGCGATTGCGGTGGTTTGCTTCGCTGGATTCATAGCGTACTACGCCTCGTATCGAAAAGTCGATTGGCGATTGCTCATCGAATAAATGACAAATTGCTGCAACGCTTTTGTTCGCCGATGCGAGATGCGATGCTTATCCCGGGACCACTGAAGATTGTCGGCTTTGGATAAGAGCCGGACGAAATCATTCGAAGTCGGCTAACTGGAGAGCGTTTCAGGAAACAGTGTTGCCCGGCCGTGGACGCGGCGCGCCCTCATTTCATTCAATGATTTGATTGATCTCAACATCGATGTCCCGTCGGAGGTCAAGCACGTTGAGCGCGATGTTTAGATCGGTATCATCGAAACTTAGCATTTGACCATCTCGTGCGGTGAGCGTGGATCGCGGCCCATTGTCATCGGTCGTTTCGAAAAATGCGCAGTTTACCGCGGGTCCGCCCTGGGCTGATAGGTGTTTTATGCCGGCAGCCCGTGTCTCGTGATCGAAAAGTCCGCGAGAAACCGCCCTCGTGAGGTCGCGGATCGGGCCGACGATTTCGGCACATGTAATGTCTTGAATCCCGAATCTCGTCGCAGTTAAGCGATGACGCAGATAACGAAGCGTTGCCACGTTATCAACCTCAACTAAATCACGGTTGTTCACATCAATTTTGCCAATACGCAGCTTTTCCAGATAGGACGTCGGGATCATTCCAGATCGCGGGGCGGCCTCTATCGGAATATCGTCTGTTGTGCTGGCGTCTTGCCCGACCTCACCAATCTCGCGAAGTGATTCCATGGACATTCGCTTTTTCGGTTTTCTGAAATCCTGGAGCACTTCGATCACCGCGTCTACGCGGGTATCGCAGGTAAATAGGACACGATAAATGTGTTCGCCTGAGACCCGGCGCCTCTCAATCAATTCTTGAAAGATCAAGACGGCATCGACATTTGCTTCCGCACTTCCAAGAACGAGGGCATTCATTGGTTGGCATAGCAAAATCGAAACAGGCATGTCCCATAACGCGGAACGACTCCGCGCCCGCGCCCAACGCACTAGGTTCTTCACGCGTCTTCGGTGTGAGCGATCCCATGTGTTCGCGAGCCCGGAGACCATGCTCGCGCCCGGAGTCCCATCCGCAGCGGTGGCCGATGCGCTCACGCGCGGCGGCGACTGGCCAAAAGACGTCGTCGATGCCACGATGCGCCAACGATACGGCCCAACCGGCTCCTCCTATCATCCGGCTGCGGCCTTCGATGTGTTCGATCTTGCGCCCCAAAAGATCGCGCGAGCGCGCGAGGCGGTGCGCGCGTTCGACGATGCGGCCGCGGAATTGCCCCACGAATCCGCCGGCGTCCGCGCGCTGAAAGCCGACGTCCGCGGCATTCGCGGTATGGTGCGCTTCGATCACAGCGCCGACATGCCGTGGCATGCCGACCGGCCCGCCGAGGCCATGTACGATGCGATCGCCGGCGACGACCGGTTGCCGGCGCCGTTGCGCGCCGCCGCCGGCAACGCTGCGGCGGCGGTGCGCGACCTCGTCCTCGCACACCGTGAGTCTTCGGATTTTGGCCCGTTCAATGCATCGTATACAGACGCGGCGGGCCCCACGGTCCACGCGCCGCTGGCGCGCCGAAGTTTCGACACTTGGGCCGACCGGGGCGTCACCGAAACGCACAATCCTTTTTACGACGAGGTCGACGGACGAGAATTCGCGCGCGCCGTCGGGGGCTACAACGCGGCGCAGGATCGCGCGGGCGACGCGCTGGGATAAGAGCTTCGCGCAAAGGGCCGCTTCCACGGCGGGCGGAAATCCGACCCGACATGAAAACCGTGGCGGACCGCCCCAGACTAATTACGAATATGTTGAGAAGAGTGGCCCTGCTCGAAGATACAATAGCAATTCGGGACTGGGCTTTTTAGTTCTCTTCATATCTTTCGGTAACGCAGCAGTGAGATCGTGAAACAGGCGGTCAAGTGGGCCGAGTACTGGGAAAATAGTAAACGCAAATGCGTCGTGCGCCTTTCCAACAAGGTCCATGCAGAAGTCCGCAGCAATTATCCAATCGGAGGCTTCATGCGACGCAACGAAAGCTCGATAATCGCCTTCTGCACTGTCCGACAAATTTGTGAAAAGGTAATCCATCACGGAACGCGCGCACGATCATCGAGCCGCTCGAAGCGCCCCTTGTTGTCAACGAGGTCAAGACTCAGCTCGCGTTGCCGCAACTCATTGCGGGTCACACCGAGCTCGCTCGAAAGTTGACCGAGGAATGTCTTGAATTCGCGCAATCGCAGCCTTTCGACGTCGGCATTCCGGAGCATCGCTATTGGCTAGCGGCCAGGGTGTTTCGGGCATTGGGCGACGCGAAACGATCGGCCGAGTTTTTTAGATCGCGCCTTTGAGTCGATCGAGCGTGCGGCACGCGACATGGGATCGCCGTCCCAGCGAGACGTCTTCATAAACCTCAGTGCGAGTCGCGAAATTGTTGATGCTCACGAGCTAGATAACTGCCCCGCCTACGTCGGTAGAGAGCAACCGTCCGTCAACCTCGTCTGACGCTCAAAATGCGGTGAATAGCGCATATTTGCCCAATGTAGATGCGCCTTCTTAAATACACGAGGCTCTTGTCATAGTCCCTGCGTGATACCGCTCACGGTCCGTGCGTCTCGTGATTATCATCCGGCAGGCGCGTGATACTGAACATATTAGCGTCTCCTCGCAACGCGATATCATATGACCTAAGACGCTCCATCGCGCGACGTCTTCTTGTGCGGAAAAGACCGCATGTGAGCATTGAGGGGAACATATGAATCAGTCTAAACTTCATCTCGGCGCAGTGGCTATCGCAATCGCCGCGCTTTGGGCGGCCGGTTGCGGCAGCACAAGCGGCGGCGGCGGATCCATCATGCCGCAAGGCGGTTCGTTGGCGGGCATGACACAGGGCGGAACCGTTCATCAGCTGCACGGAACTCATCCCCTGACGATCGCACAAATGCATGTGCTCACACTGCAAGATAATTCCAGTCCGCAAGTTCCCTCGTTCACGTGGACTCAGATGGCACCGTTCGTCGACTGGACATCGGTACAGCCGGGAAGCAACGCCGCCGCAAAAGCAGCCGGCATCAAAACCATGCTGTATACCGACCCGAATCGCGTTTTTGCGCCGATGCCGGAGTACTCCAACGACGAGACCGAGTATGCTCACGACTGTAACAACAGTCGGATCACGATAAAAAACTCAAAGACGCCCACCTATCTGACCCAGCCCACCTCAACAGTTCTTTTGGGGCTCTGGCAGGCGCACGTCGCGTTTTATAATCAAATCGGCAACGCACAGTATGACGCCGTCTTTGAGGACACCCCAATTGTTCGAAATGTTTCCGCGCAGCCGTGCGGATATCTGCAGTCGGCGTGGCTCGCAAACCAAAATAGCATGAATACTGGGTTGGGCTATCCGATCATATTCAACGGACTCGCAAATTTAGCCAACGGATCTAATCAGATGAGTCCGGCGATGGCACTACTGCCGACGAGCATCGGTGGAGACATGGAAGGCTGTTATTCGAACGCCGCCGGCGCTGCGTTGCCGGATCTGAAAGTATGGCATACCTTTGAGAACACCGAGATCCAAGTGCTCGCAGCTGGAAAACTATTCATCTGCCGCGGCTTCGACAATACGCCGGACACTGCGGCCCAGGTTCAACGCCTCTACATGTACGGCTCATTCCTTCTCACCTACGATCCTGCGCTCGCCATCATTTCACCCAAGTTCAAACCCGCGAGCAACGGATTCTATGTCCAGCCGGAAGACCAACTCGTCGCGCTGGACCCGATCATCACGCAACCGTCAAGCATTGACAGCTTGAACCAAGGTACGAACGTTTATGCTCGCCAGTATGCGAGCTGCTACTATGCGGGTCAATCCATCGGCGCGTGCGCGACGGTCGTCAATTCGGACAGACCGACAACGCCGCATCCGATGCCGTTCGCAGGCGTCTATCAGCACACGCTCGTGCTCTCCGGCGGCGACATCCTCGACGGCGGCACGGCGTCCACCGTTGGACCGGCGCCGGCGACGACAATAGCCGGCTCGACCGCGATCATCGAAATCCAGTAATCGAGATCCAGTAGCTGATAATGGGCCGGCGCATGCCGGCCCATTTGCATTTTGCGGACGCGCTTTGTCGGCTCAGCGTAGCTCGAATACGTACTGCCGGCCCTGGATGTCCTCGGGGAAGTTATACAACGCGGCGCAGGATCGCGCGGGAGACGCTTTGGGATAGAAGCCTCACCCAGAGGGCCACTCCCACGCCTGGCGGAAATCCGACCCGACATGAAAACCGTGGCGGATTGCCTCGCGCAACGGCGCGATCTCTTCAGTGGACTGGCTTGCGACCGGCAAGTGAATGAGGCCGTGCAGGCGATCGTCCGCAGCTTCAAGGCAGGCGGGCGCGTGCTGCTGTTCGGCAATGGCGGCAGTGCGGCGCAGGCTCAACATTTCGCGGCCGAATTCTCCGGACGATTCATGCTCGAACGGCCGGCCTGGGCTGGCCTCGCGCTCACCACCGATACAAGCGCGCTCACGGCGATCG
Source organism: Candidatus Eremiobacteraceae bacterium (assembly GCA_036511855.1). Classification (NCBI taxonomy): domain Bacteria; kingdom Bacillati; phylum Vulcanimicrobiota; class Vulcanimicrobiia; order Candidatus Eremiobacterales; family Candidatus Eremiobacteraceae; species Candidatus Eremiobacteraceae bacterium. The sequence goes on from DATCBN010000054.1 coordinate 6,834, forward strand.
CAAACGATTACGGTTACAATGAAGTCTTCGCGCGCCAGTTGCGCGCGCACGGCCGCCCGGGCGATGTCGCGATCGGCCTCACGACGACGGGAGAGTCCGCCAACGTCGTGCATGCGTTTCGCGTTGCGCGTGAATCGAACATCGTCACCGTTGCTTTTTCGGGCAACGGCGGGGGCCGCATCGTCGAGCTCAGCGACATCGCGATCGTCGGTCCTTCGGGACCATCGTGGATGGTGCAAGAAGTGCACCTCGCCCTCGGTCATATCATGTGCGAATTGGTCGAACTCGCGATGACGAGCGTCTAGCCGCCAAGGCGCGCACCGCCGGAGGGCGCCGCAACGTCTGAGCGAAAGCATAGGACGATGGCGCAAAGCGGGCAACTCAACGCGATCTCAGTCGATGTCGAGGACTACTTCCAACCAGAGGCGTTCGCGCGCGACGTGCGGCGGGAGGATTGGCCGTCGTTTCCCTCCCGCGTCGTCGAGAACACGCACCGGATACTGGATGTCTTCGCGCGCCACGACGTGCTCGGCACTTTTTTTGTGCTCGGCTGGGTCGCCGAACGGTTCCCGGATCTCGTCCGCGACATCCGCGCCGCCGGGCATGAGATCGGCTGCCACAGCTATTGGCACCGGCCCATCTATTCGCTGACGCCCGACGAATTCGAGGCCGACACGCGCAAGGCGAAAGCGGCCATCGAAGCCGCCGCCGGAGGCGAGGTCACGTGCTATCGCGCTCCCACCTTCTCCATCACCAAGCGATCGCTGTGGGCGCTCGACGTGCTTGCGTCGTGCGGATTCAAAAGCGACTCGAGCATCTTTCCGATCCACCACGATAATTACGGCATCGTCGGTTCTCCGGTCCGGCCGTACGCCATCCAGTGCGAAAAAAGCGTCATCACGGAATTTCCGATGTCCACGTTCCGGGCGTTGAATTACGATTTTCCCGTCGGAGGCGGCGGCTATCTGCGCATGCTTCCGTTTTGGTTCAACGAATACGGCATGAGGCGCATCATTGAAAATGGCGACCCCGCGATGGTCTACCTACACCCGTGGGAAGTGGACCCCGATCAGCCGCGCATCCACACGCGCTTGCGTTCCCGGCTTCGGCACTACACCAACCTGCGCGGCATGATGCGAAACTTAGAGGCCCTGCTGCGGCGATTTCGCTTCGGCACCATGGGTGACGCGCTTGCCCTGCGGCCGCCCCTCACGCCGTACCGTCCTGGCGAGCTGACGCCGCCCTAGTGCACGTCGCCCGGACATCCGATCTTGGAGATCCACAGCAGGTAGCCTGAGTTCGGCCCGAGCGAGAGCGGGCTTGTCACGGTGGCGCCGCTCGCCACATCGGTGTACGTCTTCTGAGGCAATTTGACGGTGTAAGATGCCGTCGGGCTCGTGTTCACAAGTGCGAGCGCCTGTCTATATTGCCGGTAGTAAGCGAATCTGCCCAAGCCGAGATACGACGGGCCGCCGTACATCTCGGCGCACGGCGGACCGATTTTCGTGGCGTATTGCGGGAAATAGTGCTCTTCGCCGTATTCGCCGTACGGCGCGGCGAAGACGACGGCGGCTTGCTCCTTTACCATCGCGTACGTTGCGAGCGCATAATCGAGCTCAGCGTTCGTGAGCTGGACCTCTTGCCACTCATTGACGTCCATGAAGCCTTTGCGCAAGCTTTGAATGTACGTCGCCCACTGTACCGTGGCGTTGAAATACGAATCGGTGCTGTACTTGCCGTAGTTCGCAAAACCGCTTTCGTCGAGCACGACGTCCAGATCACCGATCACCTGTGTCTCATCGGGGTCGCCAAATGTGAACGCAGCGGGAACGTTATTTCCCCAAATAGCGAGCGGGTGCGGGAGCCCGTGAAGATACGTGCGCGCAGTGGAGAGGAACGTCAGCATCGCGCTGTCCCAAAGCGGATCGACGGTCTTGCCCGAAAACTTCTGCACCCAGCCGCCGGCCGTGATGACGCCACAACCGTGAAGGTTGCCTGCTCCGCCGGTGTCGTTTTTCAGCGAGACTAAATCGAACCCGAGCGCCGAATAGCCATTTTGTTCTGAGTAGCCTCCCACGAGGTTGAGGATGTAATTGACGACATCGGGATTTGAGATGTCAAGCGGCACGCTGTTGACGCCGGAGACATAAGCGATCGTCTTCTGATCGCACTCGTAGAGTATCCAGTCGGGGTGATTGGCTTGCCACCAAGATAGGGGTTGGCCGAGATTGCCGAACAAAGTGAGCGCGGCATCCGTGCCGATGATCTGATACATGCTGATCGCGAGGGTGGGATTGTTCGTGCGCCACGCCTGCACGAGCTCCGGCGAATTCGAACCCCAAATAGCCGAATAGAGAGGACCGTCGGCCGCCGCCTGCTCGGGCGAGATTCCATATTTGTTCTTGTGATTGTCGAAGACTTGCATCGTGAACAGGCCGTTCCACGTGCTTGGGAGATACTTGCTCGGCCGCGGAGGCGTTTGCGTTGGCACAGGTGCGCCCGCGAGCGGCGCCGGTGCGACTCCGCCGTCCGGCCGTTGCGCGCTTGCGCTAGGCAAACCCGGTGCGCCCGCACCGCCGCCGCATGCACCGACCGAAACGGCGATCAACGCGCAAAGGACCAATACGATAAAGGGACGTGTGGCGGCCATATCAATGTCTCCGAAACTGTGCGAGTTTTGTGATTTTGACGCATGCACCGCGCATCCTTGGTGCATCCGCCTTCATCGAATAGGTCTTTTAGAGATCTGGCAGCCGGATTATGAAAAATCATTGTGCCCGCTTGTCACTCTGGTCTCTGCGTGCTGACGCATTCCTCAGGTCGCTTATGCACGCTCAGGCCCACGTAGATGGGCTCCGGGAGGGCACCCTTGCCCGCGGCCTCTCCAAACGTCACCTCGGCGACCAATGTCGGTATGAGCCAGTGGACAGGGGAATTGGACGTGGGTGCGATCCGGAACGGACAACGTGCGAACTCGAGCGGCACAAGTTTTTCGTAGAGAGCGGCCACCGAGCCATTGTCATATCGCGGTTCCGCGTGGCCGGCATAGATCAGGTGGCCGCGATCGAAGACCCCGAGGACCAGCGACCCGATGAGACGCTGCCTTTCGCTCGGGTCGGTCCAACCGCAGATGACGAAGTCCCGGCTTCTTGCATCGGCCGCTGCAAGGGTGCCTCGCGCCACGCTCGGGCTTCCGGAAGACCCGGCATTGGTATTCAGATCATCGAGACCCATCGGGGTTGGTCGAATGGCCCGCAAGACGGTGCGCACATCGGCAAGGGTCGGTATCCACAAATCGACCGGCGATAGATCTGAGTTCTTGCAGAAGTACCAAGTCATCACGGCCGCGGAGTTGAGATACGTGAGCGTCGATGCAAGGGCGGCTCCGTTGATCTGAAAGCGAGGCACCAAGATGAGACACAAGGTCGTCTCAACAACGGCATTCATTATTGACATGTAGAGAAGAAAGATGGGACGGCCTAACTGGAAATTGAAAAATGTCGAAAGGATGCCGCTGCACGACATCGCCGCGATGCCAGGAAGTAGGATTCTAATCGCGTCGCCAGCTCGATGGAAACTTACGCCGAAAAGTACGTCGACGGCCAAGGGCGCGGCGATGAAGGCCACGGTGCTGACCACCACGATGATAGCAAAGCTGGCGCGATTGGATTTCGCGACCGTCCTGGCGGCGACGTCCCGTTCAGCCGCGGCGACCCGCTGGGTCGCCGCTTGGGCGACGGATCGCGATACTTTGAACAGCACCTCGCCTGCAGCGACGGCGACCGAGTAGACGCCGAAGCCGGCCGTTCCGAGCCACGTCAATATCGCGACCGAGTCGATCTTGTTGTTGATGAATCCGAAAATTCCGCCGGCGCTCGCGCGCAACCCGAAGCTGAGCAGCCCCCGCATGATGCTGCCTGTCGAATCGGTCTGCGTGCCGCGCGATTCGCGGTGCGTGCGCACGAGAATCGAGATCGCTATCGCCCAGACGCAGACCACCCATCCCCACATGGCCGGCACGGTGCCGAGTCGGAACACGTACAGCGTAATCACGGCAGCCGCGAAGGTGCCTGCGGCGAAATACAAGCTCTGGACGTTTAACGATTTGATCCAGCCGAGACCGAGAAAAATGGGCCCTTGCCAAGATAGCAGGATAAGCGCGGGCACGGCGGCGGCGAAGAGGAGCGGTGCCGGGTCGGGGCCCTTCAGCCAAACCCAGACGCCGATCGCGGCCCACTCGATGACCGAAAGCGCCGCCAACATAAGACTGAGCGGCTTTACGAGATCGGACAACTTCTTTTGTTGGCGGGTGAGCTCGTAGGTGATCGCCATCCCGAGATTGCCGGTCACGCCGGCGGCGGCGGCCTGCAGCAACTGCAGCGACGCGTATTCGCCCTTACCTGTCGGACCCAGCGCCTTCGCGATCGCGATGCCGGTAAGCACCGCGAAGCCGGATTGGCCGATGCTGAAGGCAAGCGTCCGGATGGAGTCTCTTCCGAGAGACGAGCGTTCGCGCATTATTCATGATGCTCGGTCGTTGCCGACCAAAGCTTGAGCCTCGTCTCAGCGATCGTACGAAACGTCGCTCACTCGGCCCGGCGGAACAGGACTTCAAAACCGGTCTTGAAGATCATCGACAAGTCCATGAACACCGACCAGTTCTCCACGTAGAACAGATCGTAGCTCAACTTCTCACCTTCATCTTCCGGCATGCACACGCGCTTCATGTGCACTTGCGACCAGCCCGTTATACCGGGGCGCACGAGGTGCCGTTCGTCGTAGCGCGGCAGCAGCTTGCGGAATTCTTCAAGGTAGATCGCCCGCTGCGGCCGCGGACCCACGATCGACATTTCGCCGAGGATCACGTTGAACAATTGCGGCAACTCGTCGATGCTGGTCCTTCGCAGAAGAGCGCCGATGCGAGTGGTGCGCGAATCGCCCATGCTCACCCAGGCCGGACCCGAAGCTTCTGCATCGGTGCGCATGGAGCGGAACTTCAACATGTCGAAGAGCGCGCCGTCTCTGCCGACGCGGCTTTGCCGGTACAAGATGGGACTGCCTGAATCGAGCCAGACTGCGAGAGCCGCGAGCGCAAGCACCGGCGATAAGACGATGACCGCGGTGGTGGCGACTGTGAGGTCGAGCAAGCGCTTCAAAAGTTTCGCAGTGGGCGTGCACGACCGCAGTTGCGACGGGACGATGAGCGCCTGCGATCCGTCGATCTGCAACGAGAGCGAGTATGCGTGGCACTGGACGCGCGGCGGAGCGAATGCGACTTTGATGTCGTGGGCCGCGGCGACCGCCAAGAGATGGGGCATGACATGCGGCGGCAGCACCTCGGTGAGCAGCAGCGTGTCGCATCCCCATTCACGGGCCCGCGTGAACCATTCCAATCCTTCGAGTCCCGATGAACCGCCGAACGAAACCGATCCGACCGTCGCATCGATGTCCGGAATGTCGAGCCGGAGAAGAACCGAGCCCTCCGCCATGCCGAGCGATTGGGCGACCGAAGAGATCCGGTCGCCGTTGCCGACGATGGCTATGCGGCGCGGCCGCCTGCGATCGACCGAGTTGCGAACCGAATGAGCCACGGCGCGCGCACCGCCCACGGCGACGAGGGCGAAGCCCAAGGACGCCAGCAGCAGAAGGCGCGATGTGGAGATGCTCGGGAAAAGCGTGAACACCGTGAATTGAGGAAGAACGCCGATGATGAGGGCGAGGACCGTGTAGTACAGCTCGTCTTTCACCGACAAAGCGAACGACCGTTTATACAGCCCGACCAGATTGAAGATGATCAGCCATATCGCGATCAGCACGATCGAGTAGTGGAAAAGCTCGAACTCGAATCGTTCGAATCCCCAGCGGCCCTCGACGGTCCCGCCGGCGACGTAGACGCTGAGCAGCAGCATCGAGATGTCGAGCACGACCAGCGCGAGCTTCCAGCCGCTGGTGTACGCCGCTGCCGGGCGCTGAGCCCGGACGGACCGCGCGCCGCGGATCGAGGTCAACGTCTCCAGCGCCGGACCAAGCGTGGACATTTCGGGTGCTCCCTGAACGTCTGTTGCCATCGTGCTTCTTCCAAATATCGTAGGACCAGGCCGTCTTCCCATCAAGGGGCTTAAGGCCTATGTCGTGGCGCACCGACCGGACCGTATAACGATCCGTACGGAAACCTGCGAACTGTATGACTGCTCGTCACTGTGTTTTGTGTCACACCGCACCCGGCGATTTGGCGTTCATGTTCGTAATATCGACTCACATGCCGCCGCACGGCGCCGGCTAGGGCGTCGGCGACGAGCCCGGCACCGGCATCGCGCTTGGGCTCGGCAGCGGACCGCTTTGCGGCAGCGTGATGACGGGTTTGGTGGGTGTGTACGGAGGGGGTGTGACCGGCGCGTAGGTGGGAGCAGGCGGTGGTGACACGAGATAGACGGGCACGGGCATGTACGGCGGGGGCGACATGTGCACCAAGTCGTCGGTCCGCGTCTTCGTCTTCATGCTCGGGTGCGGCAGCTTCGGAAGCGCGCGCATCGGGCGCGGAGCCGGGCTGAGCATAGGGCCGGGCGTCATCGGCTTCAGCTCGGGAATCCTATTGTATGGCGGCTGGTAGAACGTGGGAGCCGGGAAGAAGAGCGAGAGGTTCAGCGGCCCGCCGAAAAGATAGTACGATGCGATGAGGACCACGCACCCCGACGCTACGGCGAACGCGAACATACGGAGCTTGTTCATGACATCAAATCGCCACGGCCGGCCGCGGAGATCCGATGAGCGAAAACGACGCGTCGACATTGGGCATCGGACCGTCGCCGTAGATCTCATCGAGGCCGAAGGCGCCGAG
>DATCBN010000055.1 GCA_036511855.1 Candidatus Eremiobacteraceae bacterium
CCGCTGTGACGGGCGCCGCCTGTGAGGCAGGCACGTTATACGCGATCTGGCCGGTGTGCACCGCCAGCGTGACGGTCTTCGCCCCGTGCGCTCCACTCAGGTCGTACTGCGCCGGCCCGTGGGATTCGACCACGATTCGCATCACGGCCGGGGATGCCGAGAACTGACCGACCCGGACTTGATGGATTTGTCCGCCGGAGAATCCGACGACCTTTGTCTGGCCGCCGAAGGTCGCCGGGGAGAGGTCGATCACGAGATCTTCGACCCCGCGTTGCGTGTCGACCGCAAAGCGCTGCACGTGGGCGGTGACAGTTTTCGTCGCCGACACGGACACCGTGAACGATCCCGTTTGTCTGCCATACGAGACGTCGGTCACAGGGTTCGGACCAGTGCTTGCAGGCGGTTGGGCCGCAAATCCGGCGCTCAGGCCGAAAACGCTTGCGAGAAGCCCGGCCGCCGCCGACCGAAGATGCCGATGCATGTACCTTAACCCCCTAGCGAAAAGTGACGCTCTTCTTTGTTTGTTGCGAGCGTTACGGAATCGGGCCCGATGGCTACGACGCGGAATTTGTTCTCGACGTAGTCGCCGGGATGAACGACGTACGAGGCGCCGTTGGCTGTGATGATCGCGGTGAATCCGCCGTCATGCACGATGCCGGTGACTAGAATGCCGTCCCAGATGGTCGCGCCGCTCTTCGGTGCGCCTTCAAAGCCCGGCAATGTCGGAATGTGCGGGAACGAGCTCACGGCGACGCTCTTGCCGCTGGACACGGTAGTGCTCGAGCTGAAGAGCGCGACGAATGGATCGGTGCGGCCGGTGCCCGCCAACGCTTTTGCGCGGACGATCGGTACGGGCGTGGAGCTGGCCGGCGGCGGAGTCTGCGTGAGTTCGGCTTGAGACATCGGCGTTGTGACCGGCCCTTGATCGAGCGGCGGCGCGCTGGAACATCCAGCCGAGACCATCCCGAAGGCAAGCACTATGGCAAAGCGAGCGTGCACGTTCACCGCATTATCCTCCGCTGCCCGCGGCGGGCGAGGCGACAGGTTGTGGAGCCACCGGTTGTCCGGCCGTGAGCCGGTAGGCGGTGATCGGAAGCGTGATGCGGAGCGAAGGCGTGTCGCCGGCGGGTGGCGAGAACACCGGACTGAGGGTCACGCTGCTGACGCCGATCAACTTCGGAAACTTATTGAGATCGCGTAGAAATTTCTGCAGTTGCGTGAACGTCCCGACGAGTTCCATGTTGACCGGAACTTGCTGGAAAGATTGGTTCACGTACACGATCGCGTTCTGGCGCGCGCTGGGCGTGGCATTTGCGGCCGGAACGGCGTTCGCTCCCGCACCGTTGGCGGTAGGTGCCGGTGTGCCGTTCTGCGGCTGGCCCTGCGGGCCGGCCTCGCCGGTCGCAGCGGCTACATCCGAAGTTTTCGCGGCTTGCATGCTGGCGCCGCCCGCGGCATTCACCGCGCTATTGATCACCGGAATCTTCGAGAGACTCGAGGTCCCCGAGCCCGGTGCGACCGGCGTGGTGGTGGTGCCCCCGGCCGGCGTTGGCAACGGCTGCGGCACCACGGACGTCACGGCGAGACCGTCACGCTTGGCCAGGTCTTCGATCTGCTTCAGATACGACGGGATATACGAACGGTTGTCCGAGGTGAGCTCGACTCCGGCCAGTCTCGTGCGGATCTGCTGCTCGAGCGCGAGATACTGCGGCTTTTGGTCTGCGACGCGCTTGAGGTCGTCGTAGTTCTGCTGCAGCGAGGCCAGTTTGGCTTGATCGGCCACAAGCTCGTTGTGCTTGGGTTGGTACATCGAATAGTAGCCGACGAACGCGATCACAAGGACGATGACCGTGATGATGAGATTACGGTAAAGTGGCGACAGTTGAAAACTCATTGCATGATCACCGCGTTCGAGATCTGGCCCGACATGATGAAGTTGATGTTGCCGCCAGGCTGCGTTATCTTGCCGACTTCTTGCGTGCTGCTCGACAGCGTCGCGTCGCCGAACATGTTGGAGGCGTCGAGATCCAGCATCAGGTCCGCGACCTGTCGAAACGTGGTGGACTTGCCGGTCAACGCGACGGTGCCGCCGGAATCGCTGTGCGTGATGTTCACCGCCGTGTACCAGACGCCGGACGGCGTGACTTCGCCGAGCGCTTTTATGACTTCTGCCAATTGCGTCGGGCTCTGCTTGATGCGCTCGAGCTGTTCGGCCTTGGCCTGCAGCTGCGTCACTTCGTCGCGCAGATCGTCGACATATTTCACCTGCGCCTGCTCGAGCGCGACCTTCGAGGTCTCTTGTTCGATCTGCCCGTTCAGCGCGGCGATCTGATTGTTCATGAACGCCGTCATGACGAACATCGCGATGATTTCCAACACGACGACTACGAGCCCGACCGCCATACCACGGTCGAAAGTGACCGCCGGTTTTCGTTGTGCGGACGGGAGCAGATTGATATTGATCACGAGTGTGCCCTCAGACCCGTAAACGCAGTGCTCATGCGGTCGCTGCCACGCGGCCCAGTTCGGGGACGAGATCTCGGCGCGCCAGCCCGGCGGCGACGATCAACGACGGGCCGATCTCTTTGAGATAGTCGGCCGGGAAATCGGCGGGATTGAAGCCGCTGATGTCTAGCGGATTGGCCACAGTCACCGGCAACCCGAGTTCGTGGCTGAGAAACGCGTCTAGATTCGTGAGCCGGGCGGTGCCGCCGCCCAGCAAGACGGCCTCGATGGTCTCGCCGCGAAAACGCGTGCGGAAGTAATCGAGGGATTTATGGATCTCGGTGACGAGCTCGGTGAGCGGCGGCGTGATGACGTTGAAGATCCTGGTCACCGTGGGCGCGACCGGTTGGTCATCGCGTTGAGAAAGGATGGCGGCTTTTTCGCGTTTCATTTTTTCGGCCTCGTCGATCGACACGTTCAGTCCGGTGGCGATGGCCTTGGTCATGCTGTTGCCGCCTATCGGCACGTTACGCGTGAACGGCACGAAGCCGCCCTTCGTCACGTTGATGCTCGTCGACGCGGCACCGATGTTGATGATCGCGATGTTTTGCTCGTACTGTGGGCTGTCCGGCGTGAGCATGGCGCGGACCATGGAGAACGGTTCGACTTCGATGACTGCGGGTGTGAGGCCGGCGAACTGCAGGGCGCTGACTTGCGACATGACCAGATCTTTTTGCGCGGCGACGATGAGCACGTCCATGCTCTGACCGTCTTCTGCCGAGCCGAGGATCTTGGCGTCGATCTGGGCTTCGTCCACCGAGTACGGCAAGAACCGTTCGGCCTCGTACTTCGTCGACTCGCGAAGCTCGCGTTCGTTCATGTTGGGCATGCTGACTTGGCGGACCACGACGGATGGTCCGGCGACGGCACTCACGGTGCGCTTTGCGGTGATCGCGCCCTCGGTGATGAGCTGGCGGAGCGCTTCGCCGACAAGCGGCGGATCGGTGACGACGCCGTCCTTGAGCGCGTTCGCGGGCGTGGCGATCTTGTAAACGTGTTCGAGTTCGATGCCCCGGGCGGTGGCGCTGAACTGCACCGCCTTCAACTCATATGAGCCGAAGTCGATGCCGACGTAGCGCTGTGCGCCCCGCGAGAAAAATCTGCTAACAAACGCCATGTCCGGCCTTTTCTCTCCAACTCCGCGTGGAATATAAAATAGGCGAGCGGGGGTGACTCTCAATGCTATGTATCGGCAGAGGCGGGACGGACATTAGAACGCACATTCGGTCGCATATGCGACCGGATACCCCCAGGTTCCGCCGTATGGGACGTCTAACCAAGAATCGCTTGAAGCCGATCGTGATCGTTGATGACGATATTTGCGGTCCGCATATCGATCATTTTCTCATCCCAGAATCGATTGAGCATGCGGTTGACCGTCTCACGCGTCGTGCCGATCATGTTGGCCATCTCTTGGTTGGTGAGGCGCAGAGTGAGGCGGATGCCCCCCTCCGCTTTCTCGCCGAAGTTCTTTTCGAGATTGAGGAGCAGCGATGCGAGCCGCGTGCGTATGTCTTGATACGCAGCCGCTTGGATGGCTTGATTCGTGGCCCGCAAACGCGATGACAACGCGAGCACCAGGCTCAAACTCATATGCGGGCTCTTGACGAGCAAGTCGAGGAATTCTTTGCGCGCGAGGATCGCGACTTCCACGTCGCGCAAGGCTTTGATCGTGGCGGATCGCGGCGATGCGTCGAGCACCCCCATCTCGCCGAAGAAATCTCCGTCTTTGAGGATGGAGAGGATTGTCTCTTTGCCGTCGTTGCTGACGCGCGTGACGGCGACGTTGCCTGCGATGACGATGAAGAGCGCGTCGCCCGGATCTCCTTCGTACACGAGCACTGCGTGCTTGGTATAGCGGCGGGTCTGCGCGAGGCTGGCGACGGCGACGAGGTCGGCATCGCTGAACTCGGCGAACAGCGGCACCTTTCTCAACAGTGCGGCGTCTACGTGTCGTTCCGGGATATGCTGCACGATGATCCGTCCTTGGCCATCTGGCGCGATAATGACAAATGCGGCGCAAGCGCCGAACGCCTGCTCACATACACGTTATATCGGCAACATGACCGCGCTTGTAAAGACCCGATTTGGAGCTTACGTCATGTCCCGAAAGGGAGCCGGGAGAGCCCGGGCACCCAAACAAGCGCGTTTGGCATGTAGAGCGCGGCGAGCGCCCCTAGGACGAGAAAGGGTCCGAACGGCACCGCATCGCGGCGGCCTCGGCTCCCTGCGGCGAGCACGGGCAGCATGAGCAGGCTTCCAAAGACGAATGAAAACGCGGCAGCGGCGATGGTGAGATGCAATCCCAGAAACAGCCCGATCACGAGCGCCAGCTTCGCATCCCCGAGGCCCATACCGGCCCCTCGCGTGGCGAGATACAGCAGCCCGAAGATCGCGCCGCCCGCCAGCGCACCGAGTAGCGCATCCACGATCCGTCCGGCGACGATGGCTTCGACCAGTCCGATGAGCGCCGCCGGCGCGATGACGACATCGAGGATAAGCAAGTGGTCCAAGTCGATGAACACCACCGCCACCAGCGTGGCGGCGAGAAGTGCGACGCCGAGCGCGTCGATCGTCAAGCCGTAGACCACAACAGTAAGGGCGAAAAGAGCCGCGGTCATCGCTTCGACAAGTGGGTAACGCAACGAGATGAGGGTCTTGCAGTGACGGCATTTGCCGCCCTGGATCAGCCACGAGACCAGCGGAAAGTTTTCGAATGCGGAAAGAGGATGCGAGCACGTCGGGCAGTGCGACGCTGGAAACGCGATCGACTCGCCCCGCGGCACGCGGTAGATGACGACGTTGAGGAACGACCCGACGATGAGTCCGAACAGAGCTGCCGCGATGACGACGAATGCTGGCATCATGTAATGCGGACGGCTAATTGCCGATCAGGCCGGAGTTCTGGCTGAAGATCACGCTCGTGCATGTGCTTTGCCCGCAAGTGGTTCCACCAGCCTGACGGAGATTTCCCATTGTGCTCTTGTCGTGGCCGCCTGTGTCGGAGATCTGATACGATCCGTATGCCGGGCTAGCGGCGTTATTGATCGCATATAACGATCCGTTGACCGGATCCTTGGGCTGCTGCACCAGATAGCTGGACGGAAGCGTGAGCGGATACTGGCCCGCGTTGTCGACCGCGTACTCTTCCATGGCGGTGGCGATGCCCTTTTCGTTGTCCTCGCAAGCCGAAGCCTGCGATTCGGCGCGTGCGTGAGCGAAGTTAGGGATGAGGATGGCGGCGAGAATCGCAATGATCGCGATGACGATCATCAATTCGATAAGGGTGAATCCGCGCGCTCTGGCTTTCATGTCCGTCCGTTCTCCATCGCTTTAGGTCTACGTTCATAATGCCCATCTGAGCCCGTCTACAGCACCCGGATTCGTAAGTACGACTGATATCACACATAAGAGACGAACCTACGGGAGTCCGATCAGCCCGGCGTTTTGGTTGAAATAGACTTTCGTGCACGTGGCCTGGCCGCAGCTTGTCCCACCGGTCTGATACAGATTGCCCATCGTGGTCATGTCGTGACCGCCGGTGTCTGAGATCTGGTAGGAGCCGGCTGCCGGAACCGAGATCGAGATGGAGTATGCCGAATTATTGACCGGATCTTTTGGAGCGGAGACGAGATACATCGCCGGCAGAGTTATGGTGTATACGCCATGGTTGTCCACTGCGTACTCCTCCATGGCGGTCGCGATCTGCTTTTCATTGCCTTCGCACGCCGCTGTTTGTGCTTCCGCGCGCGCGTGGATGAAGTTCGGGATGAGAATAGCCGCCAGAATGGCGATGATCGCGATGACGATCATCAATTCGATGAGGGTGAAGCCTCTGGTTGACTTGCTCACGTTTGATCCTCAATTTCCGGGCCGGCGTGCCGGCCAAGAATAGGGTCGCTCAAAGAAACAGACGGGTCGACATTCAGCCGGCCCGTCTGTCGCATGTACTTGTGTTCGGTCTAGTTGCCTTGCAAACCCGAGTTTTGGTTGTAGAGGACTGACGAGCACAGTGTCTGGCCGCAGGTCGCGCCGGCCTTGTTCAGGTTGCCCATCGTAGTCTTGTCATGTCCACCGGTGTCTTGGATCTGATACGATCCAGCGGCGACGATCGACGTCGAGATGACGTAGTTGACGTTGTTGACGGGGTCTTTCGGCGTGACGGCAAGGTATAGCGCCGGCAGCGTCGTGGTGTAGAGGCCTTGGTTGTCTACTGCATACTCTTCCATGGCGGTTGCGATCTGCTTCTCATTGCCTTCGCACGCGGCTGTTTGTGATTCCGCACGAGCATGGATGAAGTTCGGGATGAGGATGGCCGCCAGAATCGCGATGATCGCGATGACGATCATCAGCTCGATCAGCGTGAATCCCTTTTGTAATCTCTTCACTTTGGGGTAGTCCTTTCGGTTATTTGGAAAACACTTGATGGCTGCTTAGTCGCCTTCCTGGGCGAAGCATCCGACATTTACTTTATCGGCGAGGAGCTATGCGGCCTGAAGTCTGGCAGACCGCGCGCTGCCGTTCATGGCAACTCTTGTCACTAGTATTAATACCCTTGCCGTTGGGGACCTAGACCCGTTTCGGAGTGACCTTTCGCACACCCGGACCGGTACGATGTGCCGGACCGAACAGCAGCACATAGACCTCGTTCGCAGGCTCGAAGCGCGCCTCATGCCAGACACGCAGCACGGAACGATCGGACTGCAAATGGCGCAAAATGCGATGTCCTGGATCTGGATACCACCACTGATTCTCGACGTACCACACCCGCGCAGCCGGCTGCGAATCGATCAGGCGCATCGTGGGATCGACGTCGCGATAGGTGTTCGGGCCGTAGCGATCGTGACCCGAGAATTCCGGATACCCTTCCACGATGAGACCCGGAAACGCCTGATCGAACACCATCACGTCCGACTTCTGCTCATTCAGCCCCACGTAAGTGCTAACGAGAAACCAATCGGAGAATTGGTAGTAGGGATCGAGCAAAAGATTCGAAGCGCAGACCGCCTCGAAGACGACGAACGAGGCTGCGAGCGCGACGCCCAACACGCGCAGCCGCGAAGCGAACAACGCGGCGCTCACGCCGCCTATCGCGATCGCGACGGCCGGCAGCGCGGTCAACAGATACCGCGGAATGGCGAGTGATTTCGCAAGCAGCAGCGTGGCGCCGAATTGCAGCACGATCTGCAACAGCCACCATGGAAGCACCGTCGATCGCCCCAACCACGCGGCTGCTCCGAGAACCGCGATAAGAACGCATCCTACGGCGGGGGAAAACCACGGCTGGTGAACCCACTGCTCGGGCGCGCCAAAGACGACCAAGCCGGAAAAGACGTCGATCACGTTCGGGTGCGTCGATGACGTGTACCCGCCGAGCGGGAACTGGATCCTGATCGCCCAGAGCCACGGAAGCAACGACGCGCAGGACGCGGCCGCCACAACCAAGACCGGCCAGCGTTTTTGAAACGCGACGCAGGCGTATCCGCACTGACAGACGATGATCATGGCCCCCAGATACTGCAGATACGGTAAGACC
>DATCBN010000056.1 GCA_036511855.1 Candidatus Eremiobacteraceae bacterium
CGGCGTCGAATTCACCGAGGAACCGAGCCGCGAGCCGTGGGGCGGCTGGGCGACGCTTAAGGATTCCGAAGGAAACGAGCACGGACTGCACTCTCCGGTGACAGCCGGCGCAAGCAACAACTAAGGGCGGAGCGCTTCGCCACTCGGTGCGTCCGTGATACGGACGCTGCTGTTCGATTTCGATCACACGCTGGGCGTTGACGGCAGATTGGAAGAACGCGTCTTGCGCGGTCTCGCCATACGCTACTGCGAGCGCGTGCCAAGCGACGCGGAGATCGCGCAGTCGCTTAGCGAATTTCGCGCGGGCCGGACGCCGCTCGACACGATGGTTGAAGACGCGGTGTCCACGTGGGGCGGACACGGAGCCCCGGTCATCGCGCAGGAGTATCGCGCTGTGGCAATCGCACTGGTGGCAGGCAGCGTTGAACCGATGCCGGGAGCCCACGAACTTTTCGAGCTTCTAGCGTCCCGCGGCGTGCAACACGCGATCTTCTCGAATGGCTGGAGCGAATTGCAGGCTGCCAAGGCGGCGGCCATCGGCTACCCCGGACGGGTGATCACGTCGGAGGAAGTCGGAGCCTGGAAGCCCGAGGGGGTCGCCTTTCTTCGTGCTGCCACCCTAGCCGGCTTCGACCCTCCAAGCACGCTCTACGTGGGCGATTCCCCGGTTACGGACGTGGTTGGGTCAAAGGGAGCGGGGATGCAGGCGGCCTGGGCGGATCTAGAGGGGCACACCTATCCGAGCGGCGTCGTCGCGCCGGACTACGTGGTCAAATGGCTGCCCGAGGTCGTGGGCCTGGTGGGGCGAACGTAGTAGATAGGCTTTTTTAAGGTAGGGCTTGGTGCCAAGAATCCAGGCCGACCGTAAAGGTCGGCCCCACAGATCTGGTCGGCCCCACAGATCTGGTCGCAGAACAGCCCCATAGAGCTTGACGTCCCGCGCCGCTGTTTGGTAGAATACGAAGGTTCGGCTGGTGCCGTCAGGCGCCAGCGGGTTAATACGCGCCGCCCGGGCCTTTCCAAGGCAGATCGAGTGGCGACGAAAATCCCAGGAGGCCTTCCCCACATCAACCCGTGAGGCGGGATTCCCCCGGGAGAGGCAGCGGCCGGCCGCCGGTGTCTCGTTTATTTTGTTCGACGTGTGTCCGACGAGGTCTCCTAGTTGCCGACAATCAGCCAACTCGTGCGCAAGGGCCGCGAAAAGCTCAAGAAAAAGTCGAAGTCGCCTGCGTTTCATGTCGCCCTGACCGGCGCGAAGCCTGGCCACCCAGACCTGCCGCAACGCACGAAGAACATCAAACAAGGCAATCCGCTCCGGCGCGGAGTCTGCACGCAAGTCAAGACGATCACGCCGAAAAAGCCGAACTCGGCGCTGCGCAAAGTGGCGCGTGTGCGGCTCACAAACGGAATCGAAGTGACGGCGTACATCCCCGGCATCGGCCACAATTTACAAGAGCACTCCGTCGTGCTTATCCGCGGCGGCCGGGTGAAAGATCTGCCCGGTATCCGCTACCACATCATCCGCGGAACATTGGACACGCAAGGCGTGCAGAACCGAAAGCAAAGCCGTTCGAAATACGGCGCGAAACGACCAAAAGCGTAAGCGTAAAGGAAGATATGCCGCGAAAAGGACCAGTCCCCAAGCGTCAAGTGCTGCCGGATCCGCGATTCAATTCGCGAACCGTCGCGCGGTTCATCAATAAGATCATGCTTGCGGGCAAGAAGAGCGTCGCCGAGCGCATCACCTATGGTGCGATGACCATCGTCGGGGAGAAAACGGGCAAAGACCCGATGGACGTCTTCACCCAGGCGATGAACAACGCGATGCCGCTCGTGGAAGTCCGGCCGCGCCGCGTCGGCGGCGCAACATATCAAGTGCCGATGGAAGTACGGCCGGATCGCCGGCAGGCAATGGGCATGCGCTGGCTCATCGGATTCGCGCGCAAGCGGCCAGGAAAGACCATGGAAGACCGCCTCGCTGCGGAACTTCTCGATGCGGCGAACAATCAGGGCGCATCGGTCAAAAAGCGCGAGGACACCCACCGTATGGCCGAAGCCAATAAGGCCTTCGCGCACTATCGGTGGTAATCGACGAAATCGGTCGGACCAACCCGACCGCACCGGAACGGGGAAAACGTTGGGCTTTGTCTAGACAGTACAGTATCGCCAACACGCGCAACATCGGTATCGCTGCCCACATCGACGCGGGCAAAACGACGACGACCGAGCGTATTCTCTATTACACCGGCCGGACGCACAAGCTCGGCGAGGTCCACGAAGGCGCAGCCACGATGGACTGGATGGAGCAAGAGCAGGAGCGCGGGATCACCATCACGTCGGCGGCCACCACGTGCATTTGGCGCAACACGCGCATCAACATTATTGATACGCCCGGCCACGTGGACTTCACCGTCGAAGTCGAGCGCTCCATGCGCGTGCTCGACGGCCTCGTGGCGCTCTTCGACTCCGTCGCGGCCGTCCAGCCCCAAAGCGAGACCGTTTGGCGCCAGGCCAACAAATACAAAGTGCCGCGCATCATCTTCATCAACAAGATGGACCGCACGGGCGCCGACTTCTATAACGCGGTCTATAAAATACGCGAGCGCCTGGGCGCGCGCGCCATGCCGGTGCAGTTGCCGGTCGGCCAGGAAGACCAGTACCGCGGTTTCGTCGACCTGCTCACCGAGAAGGCGACCATCTACACCGACGACCTCGGCAAGGACACCGAGGAGATCGACGTTCCCGACGACTTGAAGGACCTCGTGCGCAAGTGGCGCGCCGAGCTCATCGAGGCGGTGGCGGAAACCGACGAACACCTCACCGAGAAATATATCAACGGCAAGGAGATCAGCGCCGACGAGATCCGCAAGGCGCTTCGGACCGCCACCATCGCGGCAAAAGTGCTGCCGGTGCTCTGCGGGTCTGCGTTCAAGAACAAAGGCGTGCAGCCGCTGCTCGACGCGATCGTCGACTATCTGCCTTCGCCCGTCGATCTTCCCGAAGTGATGGGCGTCGATCCGGACGATCCGGAGAAGCTGCTCGGGCGCAAGGCCACCGACGAGGAAGCGTTCTCGGCGCTCGCGTTCAAGATCGCCACGGATCCATTTGTCGGCAAGCTCACGTTTTTCCGTACCTATTCGGGCACGTTGAAATCCGGCTCGTACGTGTACAACTCCACCAAGGGCCAGCGCGAGCGGATCGGCCGCATCCTGCGCATGCACGCCAATCACCGCGAGGACGTCGAAGGCGTTGAGGCCGGCGATATCGCGGCCGCGGTCGGCTTGAAGAACACGACCACCGGCGATACGCTGTGCGACGAGAAGAATCCGATTGTGCTCGAGAACATCAAGTTCCCTGACCCGGTCATCAGCCAGGCCATCGAGCCGAAGACGAAGGCCGATCAAGAGCGGCTCGGCCAGAGCTTGCAGAAGCTGGCAGAAGAAGATCCCACGTTCCGCATGTTCACCGACGAAGAGACCGGCCAGACCATCATCTCCGGCATGGGCGAGCTGCATCTCGAGATCATCGTCGACCGTCTGCTGCGCGAGTTCCGGGTGGGCGCCAACGTCGGCAAGCCGCAGGTCGCCTACAAAGAAGCGGTCACGAAGAAGGTCGAGAAGCACGGCCGTTACGTCCGCCAGACCGGCGGCAAAGGCCAGTTCGGCGATTGCTGGATCCGCGTGGAGCCGCTGCCTCCTGGCTCCGGCGTGGTCTTCGAGAACAAAGTGACCGGCGGCGCGATTCCAAGAGAGTTCATCGGCGCGGTGGAGTCGGGCATCCGCGAGGCGGCGCTCGCAGGCGTGCTCGCCGGATACCCGGTGCTGGACTTCAAAGCATCGGTGTTCGACGGTTCGTATCACGAGGTCGACTCAAACGAAATGGCCTTCAAGATCGCGGCCTCGATGGCGTTCAAAGAAGCAAACCGGGCTGCGGGTCCCATCATCAAGGAGCCGATCATGGCCGTCGAGGTCGTCACGCCGGATCAGTTCTTGGGTGACGTGATCGGCGATCTAAATGCGCGACGGGGCCACGTGCTGCACATGGAACCCGAATCGCAGGGCGCGCAAAAAGTCAACGCGACGGTGCCGCTCTCGGAGATGTTCGGCTACGCGACTGACCTGCGCAGCCGCTCGCAAGGGCGCGCGAACTACACGATGGAGTTCGCCCACTACGCACAAGTACCCAAGAGCATCGAAGAAGAGATCATCGCGAAGAACACCGGTAAATAGTTTCAATAGCGTACACAACGCCGGGCGCAACCCGGTAACGGAGAAGAAATGGCCAAGCAGAAATTCGAGCGTTCGAAGCCTCACGTGAACATCGGGACGATTGGTCACGTGGACCACGGCAAGACGACGCTGACGGCGGCGATCACCAAGGTGTTGGCCGCGTCGGGGACTGGGACCAAGGCGCTGATCGTCGATCAGATCGACAACGCGCCTGAGGAGAAAGAGCGCGGGATCACGATCTCGCTGTACCACGCGGAGTACGAGACC
>DATCBN010000057.1 GCA_036511855.1 Candidatus Eremiobacteraceae bacterium
GGGCGGTACCGGATGTTCTGGCTGCCACCACCTGTCCACAGCGACTGTCTCGCAACACATCCTGAGCGGGGTCGCGAACCAGGTCAACATGACGCTCAACGGCATCGTGGCGAGTCTGGCGGTCGTCCTGTCGACGCATTCGGCATTTAACAATCGAGGAAACGTGTTCATACCGTACACGGTGAACCCGATGGATGGCGCCGGATTTATGATTGTCGGCCCGGGGTTCTTCACGCAGCCCGTCGGACTCGCGCTCGACGCTGGGAGCAGCGCCCACGTCAGCTCGAATAAGACGACGCTTGCCGGACCGGGCGACAACACAGGTCTGCAATTGACCTACGACGGCGATGTGGCCGTGGCGACGTCGACGCTAACCGCCAGCGCCTCAGGTGCCACGAGCGGCGCGGACTCGCTTAGTGTGTCCAATGCGCCGCTGCCGAATCCCAATCCGAATAACCTTGCGTTTCTCGCGGCCGGCTTTGCGTACAATCAGTCGTTTACGGTCAGCGAGATCGCGTATGGCGGGACTTGGGTCGAGAACGATGACTGCAGCGGCGTCGCTGGCGTCTCCACCTCTGACCACATCACGTTCACCGTCACGCCGGACGTCGCTGGCCCATGCACGATCACTCTCAGCGACACATTCGGGCAAACCAACACCGTTGCGGTCAGCGTGACCACCAGCGGCTTTGGGATCCACTAAGGAGACGGACATGACCGTTCGTGCACCTGGGCCCAGCACCACCATCCGGAAGTCGTGTTTGCGGACGTGAAATCCAAAGGAGCGGTCATGAATAAGCAGTGCCTCTCGCTGGCTGCCACAGCGGCGATTCTGCTCGCGGGATGCGGCGGTCACGGCGGTGCGGTGCCGGGTCAAGCTAACGTGAATCCTCCACCGGGAGGTGGCGCAAAGGCAACGGCGCTTTTTGTGATCAGCGTGCCGCCTAAGCCCAAGCACAAAGGCGTCGGACCGCACTACGTCTCGCCGTCGACTGCGTCGATAACCATCGCGCAGAACAACGGCACGCCAGTCGTAGTGAACTTGAGCACGCTGAATCCCGCCTGCTCATCGTCAGGCGGAACGCTCACCTGCTCGGCGAACTTCCCGGCCACAGTCGGCACGAACCAGCTCTTCACGGTCATCGCCTACGACGCGCAAAATGGCGGTGGAAACGTATTGTCGCAGAACACGGTTTCTGCCGACATCGTGCAAAACATCGAGAATCAAGTGAATCTCACGCTCAACGGCGTGATTGCGGCGATCCAACTTGTGCTCGCGCAGCCAACACCACCCAAAGGTATACCGGCAACAATCCCGCTTGCGGTCAATGCCATGGATGCAGACAACAATATCATCGTTGGCCCAGGATCGTACGACAACGGTCCAATCGCGCTGTCGGACAGCGACACATCAGGCGCGACGACGCTCTCGGCGGCGTCGGTCGGCGACCCGACTGCTGCAATCACGGTCATCTACAATGGGGGTATAATTCCGGGGGGCAGCGCCACATTCTCGGCGTCCGCGAGCGGCGTCGCTCCAGGGAATGTCACGAGTGCAGTACTCACACCGGTCGTTGTTGTGAAAATCTACGTCACGAACCAAGGCAACGGCACTTTGACGACATACAACCTCGATGGCACTCAGACATCCCCCACAATCAGTGGGCTGAACACGCCTATTGGCGTCGCGGTCGATGCGGCCAGTAAGATCTACGTCACGAATATAGACAACAACACTATGACGACTTACAATCCCGACGGAACACAAACCGCGCCGACGATAAGCGGGCTGAACGTGCCTGCTGGCGTCGCGGTCGACGCGGCCGGCAAGATTTACATCACGAGCGCTGGCAACAACAATATGACGACATACAATCCCGATGGCACGCAGACCACACCTACTATCAGCGGTCTGGGTCTGCCGCTGAGCGTGGCGGTCGACGCCGCGGGCAAGATTTACATCACGAACGGACGCGACAACAATTTGACCGTCTACCTCCCAAATGGCGCGCATTACTTAACAATCAGCGGACTGAATAACAATCCCATCGCCGTGGCGGTCGACGCGGCTGGCAAAATCTACGTCTCGAATGCTGGCAACAACACTGTGACGACGTACAATTCCGATGGCACGCAGACTACCCCAACACTCGGTGGCCTGATCGGCGCCCGGGGCGTGGCGGTCGACGCGGCTGGCAAGATCTACGTCGTGAACCAATTCAGCAACTCTGTGACGACGTATAACGCCGATGGCACGCAGACCACCCCGACGATCAGCAGCGGACTGGACTTTCCCCGGGCCATCACAGTCCACTAGGATTTCTTAAGATGGGTGCCGAGCTGTGAACGCGAGAGGTCGATAAGTATGAGGCCAAGGGAGCGGTCATGAACAAGATTTTCCGCGCGCTCGCCGTGGCGGCGGCGATCGTTCTCGCAGGCTGCGACGGCCATGGTAGTGCGCTGCCGGGTTCAGCCAACGGTAAACCTCCATCTGGAGGTGGTGCAACGGCCACGGCGCTCTTCGTGATCAGCGTGCCGCCTAAGCCCAAGCACAAAGGCGTCGGACCGCACTACGTCTCGCCGTCGACTGCGTCGATAACCATCGCGCAGAACAACGGCACGCCAGTCGTGGTGAACCTCAGTACGCTGAATCCCGCCTGCTCATCGTCAGGCGGAACGCTCACCTGCTCGGCGAACTTCCCGGCCACTGTCGGCACGAACCAGCTGTTCACCGTCATCGCCTACGATGCGCAAAACGGCGCTGGGAACGTATTGTCGCAGAACTCAGTCACGGCCGACATCGTGCAAAATATGGCTAATCAGGTGGATCTGACGCTCAACGGCGCGATCGCATCGATGCAGCTTGTACTCGCGCAGCCTACGCCGCCCGAGGGCGCTTCGGCGACCATCCCACTTACGATCAACGCGATGGACGCCGACAGCAATATCATTGTGGGCCCAGGATCTTTCGACAACGGTCCGATCGTCCTCTCGAACAGCGATACGTCGGGGGCGACGACGCTGTCGGCGACGTCGATCGGTGATCCATCCGTCGCAATCACGGTGGCCTACAACGGCAACCCGATTCCCGGCGGAATCGCGACGTTTTCTGCGTCGGCAGGCGGCGGCTCGATTCAGACAAGTGGTGCACAAGACGCGCTCCTAGTGCCGCAGCCTAAAATTTATGTCGCGAACTTTGGCAACAGCACTGTGACGACGTACAATCCCGATGGCACACGGACTACGCCGACGATCAGCGCCGGGTTGAGCAACCCCTTCGGCGTGGCAATTGACGCGGCCGGCAAGATCTACGTCACGAACCAATTCATCCACACTGTTACAACGTACAACCCCGATGGTACGCAGACCACCCCGACGATCAGCAGCGGGCTGAACCGACCCTTCGGCGTGGCTGTCGACGCAGCCGGCAAGATATACGTCGCGAACGAAGGCAACAATACTGTGACGACATACAACCCTGATGGCACGCAGACCACACCGACGATCAGCATCGGGCTGAACAACCCATTGGGAGTGGCGGTCGACGCGGCCGGCAAGATCTACATTGCGAACGCTGGCGGCACTGTGACGACCTACAATCCCGATGGTACGCAAACTACGCCGACGATCAGTGGTGGGCTGAGTGGGCCTAATGGCGTGACGGTTGACGCGGCCGGCAAAATCTATGTCACGAACGCAGGCTCCTACACTGTAACAACGTATAACCCCGATGGCACTCAGACCACACCGACTATTAGCAGCGGGATCAACGGGCCTGAGGGCGAGGCGGTCGACGCGGCCGGCAAGATCTACGTCGAAAACGCCAACACCCAAACTGTGACGACCTACAATCCCGATGGCACGCAGACAACGCCGACGATCAGCAGCGGCCTAAACGCGCCCCGGGGTGTGGCAGTCCACTAAGGTTTATGCCATGATCTCAGTCGAGATTTAGTGCGATTGAACTTCCAGAAATCATGTTGGCAAACGTCAAACCCATCACTAGGATTTCTCAGAATGGTGCCTACCGACGCTTGGAAAATGAGGCACCGCAAATCCTATCGTGGTGTGGTCTCATCGCGATGGTATATAGGGCGATTCAGCCCGCAGGCAAAGGGCATTTGTTGCGCCCGACGCAGGTGAACAAATCGACGAGCGAGCCGATTTATATCCTCACCCGGTGTCCGTTTTGAGCCCCACTCCTTATTAACCCTCGGCAAAAGCAAGGGGTTAATAAGGAGTGGGGCTCAAAACGGACATCCCGGTAACGCGCCAATTTCCTGGCGATATGTGCGGATCGCGAAATCACAGAGAGACGGTAACCGTCGATCCCTTCTGGTCACAACCGCGAATTGTGAAATGCTCCGAGAAGATAGTTGGGGGTCATCGTCATCTACAACAAAGGGGCGAAATGCTCGCTAGACTGGCTGCCATATCAGGTCAAGTCGCCGGCATGATATTGCCAGATTGCCATAGCCCGCAGTGACGCTGAGTGGTTCTAACTCAACGTACAACCGGAGAAAAAGCGCGAAGCGTGGTCAAACGGCGATCTTAAGAAGTGAAAACGTCGCAATCACTCGCGGCGCAAGCCAATTCGATGGTGGGCACGAGAGGTCTCGATCCTCTGACCCCTACAGTGTCAATGTGGTTCGGGCATTTTCCATCAAGGTCCACTACCGCCCAAGAGTGCCCATTCTAAAGCGTTTCAGAGATCTTGTTTATTCCACGCTTGTCCACCAGAGTCTACTCGTAACTACCCCAAAGTGTGCAACAAAGTGTGTAACTCGCAAGAACCGAAGCCGTGCGCCATCATCGTTTGCGAGAGGCTAATGAGCTGGCCATTTCGGCCTACATTTAGCGATAGTGCGCTTGGGTGAGATAGTGCCGACGCTCATAACAACCCACAAACTTCCGGTGAGAGCCGGTGGTATTTTACCTAATTTCGTCACAATGACGGAGTGTAGCGCGAACGATGCGCCGTCGCCCGGGTCGTCGATCACCGCACTCAGGATTGGTCGACGCGATTTTACCAATGTGGCGAACCGAGATGCGCTGGATTTGTCGCTCAGTAAAATAGTCACTTTATGGGACAAGGGAAAGTCCCGCTCGTCAGAAAGAATGCCTCCAATTGTAATTGGACCCGTCTCCCGCGATATGAATTGCATCTTGGCGCATTTGGCGACGGGAGATGGTTTGCTCGTTGGTGCCAAGGTAGGCGAGGTATCTTGAGAACCCAAAGTCGATGTGCAGCCGCTGAGAAACGCCGCGGCGATAACGAACACTACCAACAGCGCAGATAAGGTCACCCTGATCATGTACAAAGTCTTCCTCTAGCTTTACGTCATTAATCGATTTGAGGTTGTCTGTTCTGCGGCGTTGCTTAACTCGATGCCGACGGTGATAGTCGCGTCTTCTTATTGGCACTTCGTGAGGAAACATTCCAGCGCACCAATAGCTGACCGAACTTGCTTCGCATAGCCTTCGCCTTACTTACTTGCGCAATCGCGCACGCGCTCCTGAATTACGTAATTCATGCAATAATGACCGAAGTGCCACTCAGGATCAGCGCAGATACATAAAGCGGAGGAACTGAAGTCGACAAAAAGGGCCCTTCTAGGCTAAGCTTCGTTGTTGACAATTTCCTCGTCTGTTGCAGACTCTTCGTCGGCCTCCGGCGTCAATCGCATCTCTCTTCTTACATCTTCGATAATAGTCCCGAAAATGCCACCGTCAGCGCGCTGGTCACTTAACCTCGGTTCGATCACTGTGTTCCTGACGTTGACGTCAATTTCGAGAGCACCAAAAACGTCAGAATTCATGGTTACAATATATTGAAAGTCGAATTCCTGAGCGTAACTTAGTCCTTGTTTGAGCGCTGCCGATACTTGTCGTCCATCTACCCCATCGAATATATGGCTATCATGGACGAGAATTCGCGGACCAAGATTGCGCTCCGCTAGCAATCGCGACACGAGCATATCAAAGCACCATATTTCCATTCGAGAGATCCCTTCACTCCGATCGCCCTCGATCTCAATTCGGAAATAGGGCCCATTGGGTGTGACGTCTATCAATAGGTTGCCGATCCTGTCATCGTAGAGCGATTGAACCAGCTCCCTAACGATAAGTGCGGCATGCTCGAGCCTGGTATTTCTAATCGCATGGTCTTCCCTGGTTCGCCGTTCGATCTCCCTTTTTTCAATTTCGAGTCCGGTTGCGTCGCCTTCGAGCATCTGGGCGGTTGCAAATTGGGTACGCAGTTGCGCGAGTTCTTGCTGATCTCGCGCTAACTCCGTTTGTAAATGAGTAAAATCCTCAAGAGCCCCTCTTCCCTCAAGTGTTCTCATGAGTGTTGATCGCCGATTATCTAAAGCGCGCCCCGCCTCTGTGCGTTCGCGAATCCGGACTTGCGATTGTTCAAGTTCTCGAACCAGTGCGTGTCGTCTATTGTCGATAACCGACCGATGAAATCTAGCGACAGCGTCTAACCGACGTTGAATCGCGTTTGGGATAAGATCCTGGAGTTCTGAGAACATGTTCGCTATTTGCTGTTCATCAACGTCCTGTTCCGTTTCCAACGATGACCTAAGTTGCGTAAGACGATCCTCGTCTATCAAGTTCTCCTCAGCTATTTTTCTTAGCTCCGATCTGAGGCTAGCTATCTCCTGAACGATTACATTGTATTCGTCAAGCACAATAAATGACGATAAGCGATATCGTAGCTGGTTAACCCGCGCCTCGGCAGCCGCAAGCTGTGGCCGAATCTGGGCCACCGTATGCACCACCGAACCAAAGGCGCCGCTTCGAGCCGCGCTTCGCAGCTCGCGGAGTTGGCGTTCTCGCTTCCTCACCGAATCAAGGGCCATCGGTAAGCGATAATCTAAGTCAAAAAGAAATGAAAGATTAGTCTGACTGTTTGAAAGTTGTTGTTCTTGCACACAACGATGAGGCTCGATAAGACCGCCGGACCCGACCCTACGAATTAAATAGCTTATTAGAGCTCGGAACGTGGGGCCACCGGTTTCAGCATCGCTTATTGGCAAGCCGAAAAACGTTGACCCGAGGACCGTCCTCCATACCTTCACAGAAAAGTAGACGTGGCCCGTAGAGCGCTGACTTGTCGGTCTAATGGGGAAGCCTAGACTCGCAGGTTCGACAAATACATGATTTTGGTCGCTGCCTGAGCGAGTGATTTGACACGTACCGTTGGGCAGGTCTATCTCAACGACAAACTTGTGGTTGATTAACGTTGGAGTCTTAAAGATACTGGACCCATCGGATGCATTGGCGCCGAGCGCAAAATGAAATATTTCGACTAGGCTTGACTTGCCGGCTCCGTTGCGACTTGATCCGAGAGTTGAATCCGGCGCCCGGTCTGCGAGGATGATGTTTAGGCCGTTTCGCAGCGAAAATGCCTTGAACGTCGATAGACTACTGGTAACTCGTCTAATCACCGTTCAGGCTCCGCTGAATGATCATGCTAGAATATGAAACTCGTCCGAGTGCGAACAGCGCGCACAGGGCCAGTACGAACCAATCAAAGCCAACGAGCACCCTCTTTTCTCCAGACTGGAGCGCTTGAAACCGATTCCATAGCTCGCCGACGCTGCTCGGCGTATCTAAGCATTCCAATATACGCGATGCCACACCAAGGACTGACCTCTCAGCTGAAATATGTTTTCCCGGCAACAGCATCGGTTAAGACCTTGGCTGGTCTTCGAAGACGTCGCAGTTATTAAAAAAATACGCGACTATAACCTCAGCTGCCTTCAACTCGCTTATGCTATAGTCGAGACGGTCCCGACCGACTACGAACCCTAGAAGTTCATCCATTATATCGTCCGATGACATT
Organism: Candidatus Eremiobacteraceae bacterium; assembly: GCA_036511855.1. Lineage (NCBI taxonomy): Bacteria > Bacillati > Vulcanimicrobiota > Vulcanimicrobiia > Candidatus Eremiobacterales > Candidatus Eremiobacteraceae > Candidatus Eremiobacteraceae bacterium. The sequence goes on from DATCBN010000057.1 coordinate 7,853, forward strand.
CCTTGTGACCTAAGCGATTGATACTTCGCGTTCAACGACGACGCAACGGCCTCTCCAAAAATGGGATCTGCATCCTCGCGTACAAACTTTGCGACCTGCCCAACGTACTGCACGTTGTCGCGTACTACACGCGCCGCTGGCTCGCTTAGGGTATTGTAGCTAATCTTTTCTCTGGGTACTGGCATGAGTTCACCATGCGTCGCTTCGCGCGCGCCTGCTGCAACCGTTTTCAGTAAACGTTGGATGTCCGCTGGATCAATATCATCAAATGATCTATCCGGAGATGGAGCAAATAGTAAGTCGAGGGCATCGTCCGGTAAGGCAAATAACAGCGACCCGATTCCGTCTTTTGTCATGGTCGAAATGTGAATTTGTGGATTCTGCTCCCTTAGAGCCTGGATTGCCAGACCCACATCAGTTGGTAGTCCCTCTACCAGATTATGAACGAATACCCAATTCACCATCCTTTGTCCAAAGTGTGTTTGAGCGACCTGAAAATCGTGCTGTATCTTGGAAATTATAAAGGCGGTGTTAACCCCGGAGCCGCGTTCTTTACCGTAGCATTGATACACAGTCTTAGTGGCGGCGTTATAGCCGTCGCAACCGCGATCACCGTGTCGACCGGCTGATATCGTGCGTTCGAAATCATTCCCGTACACGGCGGCGAGAAAGTCCGATATTCTAGCTTGAAATGATGTCCCCGACTTCGACGTTAGGTCAATAAATAACAATGCTTCGAGGAAACGGCGCTTCCGAAAGTCCACCCAGAGCGCCTCCCATTCCAGGCTGCGGGTGACACAAAGTCGACTTTAAACTTTTAGCCATCCGAAGCTCAAGTCGAGCGCGAGTGAATTATTTCGCCGTCCCCCTACCGACGAGTCGCGCGCCTTCTGTTGCTCACCGCGATCTTCGCTCCTCGCTTCCTCGCCGCCTCGCCACCGTGGCCCGGACTGATTCCGTTCGCCCTGAGCTCAGTTAACTTCGCCTGCGTCAATCTCAACGGCTGCCTTACTTCAACTGAGTACCGAAGGTAACAATGCCGCCCGCAGAACTTGAGCCCCTTCTTGTGGAAGATATCGAAACATATTCGGTCGAAGTTTGGCATTGATCTCTTCAATGACCATGCGCCTTCACCGCCATGTGACTACCTCAGGCAAAGCACGAACTAAGTAACCGATGTTGTCAGATTAATCGACCTGCAAATGCCGGACGTCAAAGTTGGCGGAGAGAAGCGGACGCTGCGAGTAGCGGCGTAAAATCGAAAACGATGCGCAACTACGAAGTGCGGGGTACCTTGTTCGACGAGCGCGCGCGACTTTGTCCCCGCCCCCCTGTCTTGGAGCGTGCCCACGAATTGCACACGAACTCGCCGTGACCCGACGATCCGACGTGCGACCAAACGGAACTTGTGTCCTCAATTCGTGAACGAGGCATCACTTGGTGGCGCTCGAAGATTCGCCGCGATATGAGCCTGCTGGAATTTGAAGACCGGCAGCGGCACCAGCCGCAGACTTCTCCGTCACTAGCGGAAGCGCCCATTTGACGGGGGTTTGCGCCGTTCCCGCGACCTGGCGAAAGTAGCCAAAAATGGCGTCTTGCTTGCTAATGGACCGCCGACGGAGCTTCGGATACGTTGCAACCACGAATCAAAATCTACTCCGTGGTGGGGAGACACGCGGATCGTCTATTGCGTTCTCGACCTACGCGATAGTTCTATATTAAAGTCAATGGCAGTGTGACTTTTTTCTAATCAACCTCGAAAATACAACCCATACCGTTAAGTCTTTCACCACATCTTCACGCCGTCTTCTCGGTCTTCATATAACATGGACCCATCTTAAGAATCGCAAGACGAGTCCTCGGCCAAGACTGATCCGAAGCGAAGTTGCACCGAAGGACCCGCACAACGGAAAAGGGTTCGACATGATGGAGAATCACCATATGTCTCGACGTTTGTCCATCGCTTACACGATGATCTTATTCGCGTTTGGCTCTGTCGCCTCTGGATGCTCTAGCGCCTCTAGTCCGGTGCCTGTGAGACATTCTGTTGCAGCTATTAGACACGAGGCACCGCAAGCCATCGGTAAGTGGACCACCGAGGCACCCATGCCGACGGCGCGCGAGTATCTGGCCGCGGGCGTCATCAACGGCATACTCTATGCCGTCGGGGGCCAGGGCAAGTCCGGAACAGACACCTGGAGCACAGAGGCCTATCATCCCACGACGGATTCCTGGACAACCAAGGCACGCATTCCGACGAAGCGCTTTCTCCTGGCTGCGGGCGTCGTCAACGGCAAACTCTATGCTGTCGGCGGCATCTCGCACTCATTTTGCAACACGGTTGAAGCCTATGATCCGTCGTCCAACACTTGGACCACCAAGGCACCCATGCCGACCGCGCTCGCAGCCCCAGCTGCGGGTGTCATAAACGGCATACTCTATGCTGTCGGCGGCTATGACGGCACGCAAATCTTCAATACGGTCGTAGCTTACGATCCTGCAACGGATACCTGGACCACCAAGGCACCCATGCCGACCGCGCGCTTCGGCCTAGCTGTGGGCGTCATAAACGGCATACTCTATGCTGTCGGCGGCGGTAACGCGAACAGCGTCGATGTGAATACAGTTGAGGCTTACGATCCCGTGACGGATACATGGACCACCAAGGCACCCATGCCTACGGCGCGCAGGTACCTAGCTGCAGGCGTCGTCGACGGCAAACTCTACGCCGTCGGCGGCTTTAACGGCCACATCTTGAACACGCTTGAAGCGTACGATCCTGCGACAGACGCGTGGACTACCGAGCCGTCTATGCCGACCGCGCGCTACGGCCTAGCAACGAGCGTGGTTGGGTCCAGACTCTTCGCGATTGGCGGCCACTACTTCCGGCATAAGGTGGAAGCCTTTAACCCACGAAAATCGCCATAACCCCGCGGCACCATAACTGGAACTGAGGGGGCGCTTTACAGCCATACTTCCACTATCGCCCCCTCGTTACAACAGAAGCAAGATTGCCGTTGATTAGTGGTATCGATCGAAGAACGTTTCCGACCGCTTCGGGTAGGTTCGCGGCCAAGGTTGAGCTTGAAGAGGTAATCCGAGACCGCGATAGGGCGAAAAAGAAATGCTTCCGGGCATCGTTCGCTGACGGAGGAGCGGTGGAGATTTACTGCGGCGCGTCGGATGACCGGACGTTTGAGCGTGGTTGTGTAGTATCCCTCGGCAAAAGCAAGCGTCCGCATCAAGCACTGATGAGCGACGAGTTCGTCAGCGATTTTCCCCCGCGCGTTCGCGTCCGATCATTGCGGTCAGGTCTTAGCTTGAATTCCTAGGCGTTTGCGGAATCATCACCAGCGGACAGCAATCGTCGCTCCGTGCGAGGATAGTCGCCATCCGGGTGCTGTTCAACCCACGCTTGTGCACGCGCGGCCAAATATTCGAAGTTCTCGAAGATGTGGGGCCGGCCGGTTCTCCCGATCGCGACGACTTCTGACAAAAGTCCCCAATACAGGGTGACGTTATACCAATCGGTTTGCAGATACGTGCGTTCATCGATGAGGCCGCTACGCACGAACGACCCGATGTGGTTGTACATATCGCAAAGATAGAGTTCCGGATGCTTGCCGCGGTCGATCGGGATCTCCAGCAGACTGGCGCGAAAGTCTGTGTCTTTCATGCGTTCTGCAAGATCGTGACGGACAAAATTCACAAGTTCTCGGACGCTGGGATCTTGGAGCATTCCGAACACGCTGATGAGACCGCTGAGTTGATTGCTCGTTCGAAGGTGGCGAAGCTGAGCCAGCGCGGCAATAGCGGACGCCGTGATGACGACAAACGTGCCAACCGCTGCCGCGGTATTCAAAGCGTCAAGATTCATTGGCTCCCAGCTTCTGAACCTTAAAATCGTGCGCCTCTAGATCACGTTGCCGCAATATCCTTGCGGATGGTGGGTTTTGGAGAGGGAAAGTTTTCGTTGGTCTACGACTCTCGGCAACGAGACTGCGACGCAGGAGCGCCGAGATTCTGTCTTACGGCCGGGACAACCCACTGGGCCGTCCGACTATCGTCGCCGTCTCCACAGGACCGCCTATAACCCGCCATCGTAATCCGTATACAATAGCCGAGCACTGCCCGGCCAAACAACGGAAATGCGATTTCGAGGAAAAGTCATGACCGACAACTCATCCGGCGCCACCCGCACCGAACGCGACTCCATGGGCGAGATGCAAGTGCCCGCGCACGCGCTCTACGGCGCGAGCACGCACAGAGCGGTGCTCAACTTCCCCATCAGCGATCTGCGCTATCCGCGCCGCTTCATCAAAGCGCTCGGGCAAGTAAAACTCGCTGCCGCACAGACCAACGGTGAGCTCGGACTCATCGATCGGGCGATCGCCGACGCTGTGGTCGAAGCTGCGCAAGAAGTGGTGGACGGCAAACACGACCAGCACTTCGTCGTCGACATCTTCCAGACCGGCTCCGGCACGTCAACGAACATGAACGCGAATGAAGTGATCGCGCACGTTGTCGACGGCCATAAGCGCACCGACAAAAAAGTCCACCAGAACGATCACGTCAATTTCGGCCAGAGTTCGAACGACGTCATCCCCACCGCGATGCACGTTGCTGCGGCCAGCGCGATCAAAGAAGACTTGCTGCCGGCGCTTGCCACGCTGCAAGCCTCACTAGAGAAGAAGAGCAAAGAATTCTGGCCCATCATCAAGACCGGCCGCACGCATCTCCAAGACGCAACACCGATCAGACTCGGCCAGGAGTTCCTCGGCTATGCCGGCCAGATTGAGCGCGGCAGAAAACGCGTCGAACTGGCGCTGGCCGAATTGACCGAAGTCGCGCTGGGCGGCACCGCGGTCGGCACCGGCATCAACACGCATCCTGAATTCGCCAAGCGCACGGCCGCGCGGCTCTCGCAGATGACCGGCCTGCCGATCCACGAGACCAGCAATCATTTCCAGGCACAGTCTTCATTAGACAACTGCGTCGCCGCGAGCAGTGCGCTCAAAACGGTCGCGGTCTCGTTGACCAAGATCGCAAACGACATCCGCTGGCTCGGCTCCGGACCGCGCGCGGGCATCGGCGAGATCGAATTGCCGGCGGTGCAGCCCGGCTCGTCCATCATGCCTGGCAAGGTGAATCCCGTCATATGCGAATCGGTGCTCATGGTCTGCTTGCAGGTCATCGGCAACGATGCCGCCATCACGGTCGGCGGCCAAAGCGGCAACTTCGAGATCAACCTCACCATGCCGATCATCGCCTACGATTTGCTGCAATCTATATCGCTTCTCGCGAATGCATCCATTAATCTTGCAAAACAATGCATCGACGGGTTGAAAGCCACGGCCAAAGGTCCCGAGATGGTGGAGCGCGGCCTCGCGATTTGCACGTCGCTTGCGCCTGTCATCGGGTATGACGCCGCGGCCGGCCTTGCTAAAGAAGCGGCGAAGACTGGAAAAACCATACGCGAAGTCGCTCGCGAAAAAACTGAGCTTTCCGAAGCCGATCTCGATAAGCTTCTCGATCCGTCGCTGATGTGCGAACCAAGCGCCGATCGCGTTGGCGCAGGCGGCGGCTAACCGCGCACAAACCATCGTGCGATAGGGCGTTGCAGCACATACGGAGAAAATAATAAGTGTGAAAAATGCTTCAATCCTATCCTTTTTCATGCTGCTCGCGCTCGCCGCTTCCCCGGCTTTTGCGGCAGACACCGGAGCTGTGCGCGGCGTCGTCGTGGACGTCGGCGGTGTGCCGATTCCGGCGGCAGCCATCACGCTCGCGTCGAAAGCCAACGTTTATCACGCCACGAGCGACGTGCAAGGTTCATACGCCATCGACGACGTCGCGTCGGGCAGCTACGACCTGATCGCCAGCGCCACTAAATTCCGAACCTTGAGCAATCGGGTGGTCGGTGTCAGCGTCGGCCAAACCGCGGTCGTCGATGTCGTCCTCGCGCGCATCGACCTCGGCGCCATGACCGCGCTTGGCACGGTCACCGTGAACGGCCGGCAAGCGTTGTCCACCGCATCTGCACCGAGCGTCGATCTCGACCCGCAAGACCTCGCGGGGCAAGGCATCGAAAATCTCAGCGATATCCTCTCCGAACAAATCGCACTCACAATGACGCGCCCGGCCGGCGGCGCGCCCGGACTGCCGCAAAGTGCGGCGCTGCGCGGTCCGGATCCGTCCGAAACCGTCATCGATGTCGATGGCCATCAAGTGAATAATTCGAATTCCGGCGACTTCGATCTCAGCTTGCTCGATCCGTCCGAATTTCAAAACGTCCAAGTGGTCTACGGCATCGGACCGTCGGCGCTCGTCGGCGCCAACACCCAAGGCGGCGCGATCAATTTCCGCACTATCGAGCCGTCCCCGCGATCTCAAGGCCTACTGCGTTTTTCGGCTGGATCGTTCAACACTTTCGGTGAGACGCTGCAAGCCACCGGCACCGACGAGCGTCTCGGCTACGCGCTCTCGTACCATCGCTACACCAGCTCCGGCGAAGTGAACAACTACGATGTCACCGACGACGCCACCGGCCTCGTCGACACGCTTGGCAGTAACATCGCTGCCACCACCACGCTTGCGAAGCTTCGCTATGCGCTCGGCATCGGCGATGGCTTCATCGAAGCCACCTATCGCAATACCACCGCATTCCGCAATCTTTCGGCGCCGCTTGCCACGCCCGACAACCCGAACATCACAAATCCGTTCGCGTTCTTCACCGTGATCCCCGATGCGTCCACGGCGAACATCTCGCCGTCGCTCGGCCTCGACGTGCAGGTGCCGCTCGGCGCGCACGACGCAAGCGGCCAGGCGCCGGCCACGCTCATCGCGCGCCACGAAGACACCGTGAACTCGCAAACGGTGCCCACCGATGTCGAAGCGCTCGGCAACCCATATCTTTTCAACGCGCGCGACCACATATACGACGACAGCGCCACCTATCAACGCACGCTTGAAAACGGCACGCTTACATTCGGATATGACGTGCGCCGCGAGACGCTGACCGCGCCGTTTGCGCTCGTGCCGGGTCCGCCGTCACAAACGCAGACCGGCCGCTCGTGGGTCGGCCGCTACGAATGGCGCGCAACGCCAAAGCTCAACTTCACGGTCGGCACGTATCTGAGCAGCTTCGACACGTTCGGCCAGTCGGTCGATCCGCGACTCGCCGCCGTTTGGACGCCCACCGCAGACTCCGTCGTCCGCGCATCGATTGGCACCGCGTTTCGAGCGCCCCTGCTCGCTGAGCGCGTGTTCAATCCAAACCTGACGGCCGAGCGCACCACCGAATATGAACTCGGCTACGAGCGGCGCTTGGGCGACGATCCGCTCGCGGCACACGCAGTGCTCAACGTCTATCGCACCAATCTGCGCGATCCGATCTTCTTCACGACCGATGCGAGCGGCGCGCTCCTGTTCCTGAAGAACCTCGGCGACGTCGTCTATCAGGGTGTGGAACTTCGCCTGGACAAGCCGCTCACCCAGAAGGTCACGCTTAGCGCCGCGTATGGCGTGAGCATCGCCTATCCCATCAACAATCCGTTCGCGTTCGATCCGGCAGCGCCCAACGTGGTCGCAGGCGAACAATTCCAAGGCATCCCGCCCCAAAAAGCGCAGCTCACGCTTACCGGTCGCGCATCAAGCGGGTTCGGCTACTTTTTGGACGGTGCATACGAAAGTTCAAACAACGAGTTGAACCGGCCGGCGTACTCCACGTTTGGCGCGGGCCTTACCAAGACGATGGGGCGTATGCAAGTCACCCTTGCGGGCCGCAACCTCACCAATCAATACGACGATCTGTTCACGCTGCCGGGCGCCGGCACGCCGTATCCCACCCCGACCGGACCATCGCCGACCGATGCGTTCTCACTGCAAGGACGCGGCGTCACGTTGACGCTCACGCAGAAATACTAAAGAGGGCGCTGGCGCGGCGGGCATTCTCGTTCGCCGCGCCAAACGACTATGCCGAGTTCGATCGGGGTAGCGTGAAGACAATCGGATTGGTCGGAGTCGGCACGATGGGCGCGCCCATGGGCGAAAGCCTCATGCGGGCCGGTTTTGCGTTGCGCGTCTGCGCTCACCGGCGGCGAGACCGCGTCGAAAAGCTGGTGGCAGCGGGAGCCGTTGAAGTGGCCGATCCGGCGGCGGTGGCGGCCGGTTGCGATGCATTGATCACCATGGTGCCCGACTCACCGCAAGTTGAAGAAGCGCTGTTCGGCGCTCGCGGCGCCGCACTCGGATTACGCGCCGGCTCCTACGTCATCGACATGTCGACCATATCACCGGTCGCCTCGCGCGGCTTCCATGCGCGTTTAGCATCGCAAGGTGTCGCCATGCTCGATGCGCCGGTATCGGGCGGGCCGGCGCGAGCCGCCGCTGGAACGCTTGCGATCATGGTTGGTGGATCACCAGAAGCGTTCGCCGCGTGCGAGCCGCTGTTGCGGGCGCTTGGCACGCCCACACTTGTCGGCGGCGCGGGCATGGGCGAGACCGTCAAGCTCGTGAATCAGATCATCATCTCATCGGTGATGGTGGCGAACGTCGAGGGGCTCGTCTTTGCGAAGAAGGCCGGCGCCGACATCGAGCTCGTTCGCCAGGTCATCGGATCGGCGACCGGTTCGAACTACATCTTGGACAAGTGGCTGCCGCAGACGTGGTTCACCGGTTCGCATAAGGGCGGCTTCGCGCTTGATCTTCTGCGCAAGGATCTCAACGCCGCGCTCGACGCTGCGAAGGCGATGGGCGTGCCGATGCCGCTTTCGGAGCGCGCAGCCGAGAGCTTTCGCGCGGCGTCGGAAGACGGATATGGCGGCGAGGATTACAGCGCTGTGGCCGAACCGTACGAACGCGCGGCCGGCGTCCGGGTTGCCGAGCCGTAGGAGGGCAAGCAACGCTTGCCCAGAAAAAAAATGGGTGAGCGTTGCTCACCCTCCTACAGGACGACTGGGCACGCGATGCTTGCCCTCCTACGGGAGACCCGTTAGCCGGCGAAGCCCTTCATCGACGTTGCAAACGGCGGCCTTCGGGCGGTGCCGATGCATTTCGTCGCGTCGAGCGCCTTGGCGTCGCGCGTGAGGACGAAACGCACGAGCAACGCGTCCGCGCATGGCAGCTCAGAGTCGTGCGACGCGTTCGGGATGATGATCTGCCGGCCGTTGGGCATGAACGCGAGCGCCTTGGTTGCGTAGCTCGGCGGCGTTGTGGGATCGTCCGCACCGGAGATCATCAGGACGGGCGCTGTCGTATGCACCGGTTCTTGAAATGCCGCCGGTGCGGGCCGAACATTCCAAATCGCGCACGCATGCTGCTGCGCTCGAACGCGCGTGTCACCCTGGAACGATCCCGCGCTTGTACTTGCGATATCTTCGGGTGTGATGAAGGGTATGTCTTCGGCGCACGTGACCGAAAGGTTCAAGCCGATGTCGAGGCCGCGGCCGTAGTTGTCGGTGGCAAATTCCACGATCTGCGCGAGCGGGCCGTAGTCGCGCTGGTAGGCGCGTTCTGTGACATATGGCACGTAGCTTGCCGAGAATTCGGAGTACATGGCCTGACGAATCCGATCCGCGAACACTTCTTTGGTGAGCGAGACCGTGACTTTGGTCTTCGTGACCGCATTTAGAACGGTCATGCGCAGCGGTCCGCCGTCGATGCGATGGACCAAAGCCGCGAAGTGAGCGCGAAAATCCGGGAACTGTCCGTGGCACGTCTGGTCGGCCTCACAGGCGGTGGCGAGATTCTCAAACGCGCGTTGCGCGCCGCCGGCGTCCTCGAGCGGGATTATGAGGTAGTGCGGCGGCGCAACGCCCTGCAGAACGATGCTTTCGACCCGGTCCGGGTGGCGCCGCGCATAGTCCAAAAAGAATTCCGTGCCATAAGAATCGCCGTCGAGCACGATCTTCGGGTAGCCGAGCGCATTACGGACGTCGTCGAGATCGTCCGCGGCGGTGTCGGTGCCGTACTGATTCAGATCGGTGTTCGCGATCAAGCGGTCGCGACACGCTTGGAGCTGCGCATCGGGAATCAATTGACGGTAGTACGCTTCCGGGTGGGCCGGCGGATAGAGATCGCACTGGAACGGATGCGACGAACCCGTACCGCGATTATCGACGAAGACCACGTTATAACGGTCGCGCAAGCTCATGAGTTCGTTCTGTAGAAATCCGTCCACGATGAACGGAGCGTACAGCGTCGCGCTTGCGCCGGGACCGCCCGGATTCCAAAAGATGGCCTGGTCGGTCTTATGCTCGGCCGGCAGAACGACCATATTGAGTTTGATCATCCAGCCGGATCGCGCTTCGCGATCCGCGTAGACGGTGAACGTTCCGCACTGCGCGGACAGATGCACTTTGCCCATCGGGCACGGATGCATCGCGAGGTGGTCGGGTTGCGGCTCGGCAAGCGATGCTCGACCTGAGCCAAGAACACACGCCATAACGGCAAAGGCGATCAGGATGTTCGTCCAGCGCATCCGCGGACATTGGTCACCGGGCGATGCGTTGCCTTCGGCGCTCACTCCACCGCGGGCGTGCGTTGCTCTACCGCGGCGTCGAGATCGTGATAACGCCAACAGCGGAGTCGAAAAACCTCACCACGATAGCCGACCCGAGCAGCAGTGAACCGATGATCGCGGCGGCCACGCGCACAGCCAATACACGTTGAGCAATGGAATGAGATGAGAGTACACGGCTTCAGCCGGCTTGATCGAATAGTCGCCAAATGTGACTTCGCCCATTATCTTGTGAAAACGGTAGATTCACATCAGATAGTAGACAAACGTGACGATATCTGCGGTCCAGAAATACCACGACGAGGCGGTGTCCCTTGAAGCGTCGACAACCTCAGCAACCAATATAAGCACGCACGGCGCGAATCCGACCCAAATCGGAAATGGCCTAGCATGATGAATGCCGGCGGCGACTTGCAGAGCAGGCTAGCCATCCAACGGAGGCCGAGGGGGTGTCCTGCGCCGGTCGACTAAATCCATCGAGTGATGACATTTGCGACGCTAGACGGCCCGCGGACCTTGAGTTGGCACGAACAGCCGCCGCCCGCCCTTGCGCCGGGCGAGGTCTTGGTGCGCATTCGCGCGGCGCTGACGTGCGGCACCGATCTCAAGACCTATAGGCGCGGCCATCCGAAGCTCGCGTACGGTCCGTTCGGCCATGAAGCGGCGGGCGATATCGAAGCCGTCGCCGCGGGCGTCACCGAATTCTCGCCCGGCGATGCCGTGATGTGGGTTCAGACCGCACCGTGCGGCGCCTGCGAAGCGTGCCGGCACGGCAACGAGAATCTGTGCGAGCACATATTCGACGACATCGCGCTCGGCGCGTACGGCACGCATCTGCGATTGGCGGAGAAGATCGTCCGTCAGAATCTCTATCGCAAGCCGGCCCATCTCTCGTACATCGAAGCGGCGTTTCTCGAACCGCTCGCGTGCATCACGCATGGTTGGGCGGTCTTGCGCCGCGCAAACGCCACGCAGCCGATGCCGCGATCGATCGCGATCATCGGCGCGGGGACGATCGGCCTGCTACATCTGATCTACGCGGTGCAAGCCGGCGTGCACGCGACCGTGTTCGCGCGCGGTGCTGCCCGTCTCGATATAGCGATGCGACTGGGCGCCGACGCCGTCGTCGACGCGGCGGCGCCCGCGAGGGAGACAGAACCTCAGTTCGACGCCGTCATCGAATGCGCCGGAACGCCGGATGCATGGCGGCAAGCGATCGCGCTCGCGAGCCCTGGCGGCCGCGTGCTATTCTTCGGAGGCCTGCCGTCGGGCACGGACGTTCCCGTCGATGCCGGGCGCATCCATTATGATGAGCTGGCGTGCTTGGGGTCGTTTCACTTCACGCCTGCCGACGTGCGCGAGGCTCGCGACCTCCTGGCAGGGGGCGCAGCCAACGTGCGCCCCCTCATTAGCGGCATCGAGGCGCTGAGGTCGCTCCCTGAGGTGTTCGAGCGGCTCGATAACCGCGAAGGTTTCAAGTATGCTTTAGTCCCGGAGCCCGCGCCGGTCGGGTGGGTTTGACGGTAGAAGAAGCGAACCGGATTCATTCGATAATGACTACGACAACTCGCGCCGCGGTCTATGACCGCGACGGATCAATAGCCCTAAGAGATCTGCCCCTCGAACCGCCGGGTCCCGGCGAGCTGGGTGTGCGCATCACCGCCTGCGGCATTTGCCCCGGCGAAGTTCTCGGCTGGTACGTCGCGCGCAAGGCGCCATTCGTGCTCGGCCACGAGCCGGTCGGTGTCATCGAGGAGTGCGGTGCCGGCGCCGCTCCTTCGGGCGACGGGGGCCGGCCGTTCCAAACCGGGGAGCGCATCTTCATCCACCATCACGCCCCGTGCATGCGATGCCGCCGCTGCGAGCGCGGCGACTACGTCCA
>DATCBN010000058.1 GCA_036511855.1 Candidatus Eremiobacteraceae bacterium
AGGCCGGCACGCTGCTCGTGATGAGCTATGCGAGCCACTTCAATTACGATCACGGCATTCCAAAGACCAAGCAGCGAGTCGGTCCTCGGATCAGCATCGCCTTTCGACGGACCGTCGTACCATGATCTTCAGTGCTGCGCGTACGGATCGGTAGAGTAGATCGAGAATATCTGCGCGCTCGAAAGCTGTGGGATCGACTGGCCGAGCCCCGTGTCGATGGTGCCGATGAAGTCGTTCGCGATGAGCGCATAGCCGGTATTAGACGGGTGGAGGCCATCAAAGCTCAAAAGGCCGCCCAAGAACGCGAGACTACAGCATTTCGGCGGATTGATGGGCACGCCGCCGGCCTGTTTTATCTGGGCGAATAGCGCGTGGATATCGACGAGCGGCGCCTTTGTCGCAGTGGCAGCGGCGCCGATGGCGGCGTTATATGCCGTGTTGAGCGCTTGCACTTGCGCCGCGAACGCATCGGTGAGGTAGTCCCCGGGCGCGGAGAGCACGGGCTGAAATCCGCCGCCCGCGAGTGTGGCCAATGTGACAAAAAGTCCGGACTCCGTGAGGTATCCGTTGGGACCGACGCCATACGTGGATTGGATGTACGCCGTCACGGCTTGCGCGGCAGGAGGCGGCACGAAAAACGGCGCGGCTTCGAGGGTGGCGATGAGGGTGGGGCCGCCCTGGAAGAATTGCGGCGTGCTCAACACGTCGGGCAGATTCGCGATGACCACGCGCGATCCGCCGGCGTAGAGTTGGCGGATGAGCGAGGTGAGATCGGCTTTCATTTGGGCCGGCGTATCCGAAGGCGCCTTTCCGCCGGTGAACGTGTACTTGAGCAAGTCGTTCGCACCGAGCCAGACGGTGGTGAGCGATGGGTGCAAGGATATGGCAGCTTTCACTTGCGTGAGCGGATGGACGTCGTTCGCAAATCCGCCTAGTACTGGATAGAACATGCCGCTCTCGCCGCTGACGACGGCCTGCAGCGCCGATGTCGGATCCTTCGGATTGAATGGATACGAACAGCTAGGCTGCTCGCCAGGCCCGGTGAGCGGGTTGATCATGAACAGCGCTTCGTGCACGGTCTGGCCCGGTATGCCGACATCGAGCACTTGCGCGCTCGGATTGAGGCGCGTCGCCGAATACGTGCCGAGCGTGTACGCTTCATTGTTATACGTGTCGCAACTGGAATGCGTGGCCGCGAACAGCGCGGTCGTTCCAAGGACGAGTTGCGATCCTAAGCCCGGCGCGCCAATGAGCGGCAGGGGCGATGTCGCCGGATCGTACATGGACGCCTGCGAAGCCCCCGTCGCTTGCTGGAACACGAGCGACCAGAATCCGTTTTCCTGAGTAGCCGGCACGAGATTGCCGGGAAATCCGGAGAGCGAGCTCGTGGTGTTAACGCCGAGCAGGCCGCCAGATTGGAAACCTGCGGTGAGACTGTCGCCGACGCCGACGATGCGCGTCAGTGCGGGTCCTTTCACCGGCGGTTGCGGAACTTTCGGCGCACTGCTCGAGCTCGAACAGCCGGCGACCACCAAAACCGCGGCGGCCGCTGCGAACGTGACTCGGATATCTCTTAACATCGTGAATGGCTCCGTACTAGGGCAAGCATCGCTTGCCCAACTTTCCACTGACGAGCCTGCTGCTCATATCAGAATGGCAACACGCTCGGCGAACCGATGCCGATTTGGAGCTGCAGTTGGGTGGCTTTGAGTCCGCCGACCTGTGGGATGACCGGATTTTGTGAACACGGCAACGCGAGGCAGTGCAATGAGCTGATGCCGTACGGACTATAGTTCGACGGACTGCCGCTGTTGAGCACGAGCTGTACGAATCCCATCTTGCCGACCTTTTCGGACGCGCCGAGAAAGTAGGAATAGATGTGCTGCGCGTATGGGTCGGTGGGCAAGTAGTCGCGCGAAGCTTGGGGCTGGATGAAGAATTTTGTCTTGTCGTTGAGATTGTATTCGACGTAGAATATCTGATAGAGCTGGGTGTGATTCTCTTGATTCACGCCGTTGAGATGGGTGAGCCAACTTGGAGCGGCCGTGAACGTGCCGAACATCTTGGGTGTCGACAAAAACGGCAGCGTAAAGGCGAGTGAATAGTATTGCGCCGTGCGCGTGTCGACGTCCGTTATCGGAAATCCGCGATATTCGAAAGGCACGACGTCCTCATGGCCGACGCCTACCGTGGACGTACGCGAGACGTACGTCGGAGAGATGACCAAGGGCAGCTTGCCGAAGTTGAACAGACGCTCGACGTTAAAGATGGCAAAGCGGTCTTTCGTGGTGACATCGATGCCGGCCGTGCTGAGATCCACCGTACCCACGGGAGGCCCAAATCCTTGGATGAACAGCGGCACGGTGCCGCTGTCGAATCCGACCGGATAGTGCTGCAGCTCGTAGTAGCTGGCCGAAACGCGTAGACGGGGATTGAAGCCGTATGACGCGACCGCGTCGACGCCGCCCGGCAGCCAGCGCTTGCCGTGATCGCCGACGTTGCCGAATGGATAGGCAGAGCTGAAGTCTGCGGTATATGTGAATCCGACAGGCAGCCCGGCCTGCGCGCCGGTTGGGATCTTTGGATAGGCGTTGCTTTTTTGGGCGCCGTCCGAACTTGGCGCTGGCGTTTCCGTGCCTGCCGTAGCGGCGGCGCGGAGCGCGTTTCGGATCGCCAGATTGGCTGCGGGAACCACTTGCTGCCCGAGGGCTCCATCGGCGTCCGCTGGCGCCGGTTGTCTGACGATGGTTGATGAGATGATGGCGGTGAGGATGCTCAGCGTGATAAACGCGGACGATATATGCCGTCGAGAACTGATCTTGAGAAGACCCATGCAACGACCTCCGCCGATGGAAGCGGGCACGGGCGCGCGGATGCCGTGGCGCCCCGTTTCCCCATCGTATTGGCGAAGGGTGACGGTGACCCTGCGATTTGTCGATAACGCGTCTGTGCAGAGGATGGCAAACGAGCAGGCGGCCGAATTGCTTCGGCCGCCTGCTGTTTATGGTACGGATCGGCGAACGCGACTAGCTTACGATGATCACCGTGCGCATGCCGTCGAGATTGTAGTGATAGAAGCAGCCGAACATGAAGAAGCCCGGCGAACCGCTGTTGTATTTCAGAGATTTCGTACCTGGCGACAGCGGGCCAGTGCTGAACATCGGCGTGCTGATCACGGTGCCGGCGGCCGCTTGCGTAGAACTGCCGTCGAACGAACTTGGCCACGGCGCCATGCTATGTGTGGCCTTGCCTAGGAAGCTGGCAGTGTGCGGCGCCACGGTGTCGACGTTGTTGAAGACAACGGTCGTGGCTGCGGTGAGTTGCACGATCTCCGACGTGAACGACGTCTTGCCGTTGAAGTAACCTAGAATTCGCCCGTACTTCGGACTCGTTTTCGCGGCCTCGCCGGTGATCCTGACGCCGACGTGCGATGCGGCGGTTGCGTCGTCTTCGTGGAGGTCGATGCTCTGGAGCGCCGACGGTCCCGCCGCGTGCGACGCAAGATGCGACGCGGGCATGGAAGTGACGCTCTGGCTGCCACATCCCGCTAGAGCAAGCACCGCCGAAGCGAAAAGAACTTGTTTGATCCGAACAGGAAACATAAAACTCTCACCCCTATCAACTGACGAATTGAAGTAGAACCACGTTGAGTCAAACATATCACGTCGGCACGTCATATTCATTCCGACCAATGGACCAGACTGAATCTTCTTTTCAGGCGTCTTTCAGGCGGTCGTCAAAGCCGAGCGAAACGGAGTTCATGCAGTAGCGTTGACCGGTCGGTTCAGGACCATCGTCGAAGACGTGGCCCAAGTGCGAACCGCACGACTTGCAGCGCACTTCCGTGCGTGTCGTGCCGAGACTGTCGTCGACGAGCAATTCCACGGCGTCGGGCGTGAGCGGTTCGTAGAAGCTCGGCCAGCCGCAGCCGGAATCGAATTTCGTGTCGGACTTGAATAGCGGCGCGGCGCACGCGGCGCATGAGTACGTACCTTCAGCCTTGTTGTGCAGGAGCTTTCCGGAGAACGGTGGTTCTGTTCCGGCCTGGCGCAAAACCCGATACTGCTCCGGGGTCAGCTCGCGCTTCCATTCGGCGTCGGTCTTCGTTGGAGTGGATGGCATCTCAATTCTCCTCTCAGTAGTGGTTACGAGATTGTTGCGGATTTGGATGTACGCCTGCTGCTGGCGGTCAATTTCTAAACCAGATGGCGAATACGACCCCGAGCACGGCGATCACGACGCCGCTGAGCACTTCGCCATAACGTTCGAGCGGTCCGTACGATACGCTCTTGAGGCTCGACACGGTCGCAACGGTGAGCGCGACGTATGTGCCGATCGTCGCGAGTGCGAACGCGACCGACATAATAGCGAGAAGCGGCGCGCCGTATTTGGCAGCGGCGAAGAATGCGGGGATGCCTTCGACCATCGGCGAGGATCCCAAAATCAACACGAGCGCGGTCCGCGATGATGTCGGGTGCTCGTGCGCGTGCAGCGGCGGATCGGAAGTGGCGACTTGAGCGGCGTCGTGCATGTCCGCGACGTCGTGGTCGTGCCAGTGTACGTGTTCCAGGCCACCCGCGTGGCGATGGAGATGCGCATGGCCGCTTTGGGTGCGCAACTCACGCAGTGCAGCAATCGCCGTCCAGGTCCCGAATGTGATCAGCGCCGCGCTCACCAGCAGTTCGACTAGGTTGCCCAACCGCGCGGCTGCTGCGACGCCCGCGAACCAGACGACGACGGCGATCGCAAGAGTGGAGACGGTGTGCCCGACGCCGGCGACCGCCGCCGCGCGCGCCGTGCGCGAGGGAGACCATCCGCGCTGACGCGCGATGAGGGCGAGCGGCGCCCAGTGGTCCGGCACCATCGTGTGGAAAACACCCACCGCGACGGCGGCCGATACCAAGAGCGCTTGAGGACCGAAATCCATCAAGTGCTAATTGGCGCGGCAAGCGCGTCTTGACCTTTGGGGAACGCGTTCTGGGGTTAGGCGCTTTGGTTGGTGAGCTCTCGCGGGCGCAACGACCGCAAGACCCGCGCGGGGCAACCCACGGCGAGTGAGTACGGCGGAATGTCTGAGACGACGACCGCGCCCGCGCCGATCATGGAATGGTGGCCGATGGTGACGCCCGGAACGATGACCGAACCGGAGCAGACGAGGGTGTGGTCTTCGATGACGACCGGAGCGAAATCGAAACTGAGCGGCTTCCAAATATCGAGCGAATCGGGATCGATCTGGCGGGCTTCATGGGCGGTGATGCTGACATGCGCGCCGATGTGCACGTTGTCGCCGATGGTGATACCCCCGGCGCCCCATAAAACCGCATATGGGCCGATCTCGCAATTTTCGCCGATCTTGATAAAGCCTTTGTATGCGTTCCAAGCGCCGCCCGAGCAGTTGAGATAGGCTCGCCGGTCGAGCAACGTGTTGCGTCCGGCAGTGAAATGAGAGAGCCCACGGACAACGACGCCTTCGCTTAGACGAAGGTGAGGGAATTTATCGCGCAGCTCCTGATCGCGGTATGCAGCCCGGAGCTGCGCTGCGCAGGAGCGCAAGAAGCGGCCGATCATGGAACTAGTGTTCGCGAGCCCTTGCTTGCACTCTTTAGTATGAAAGTACCCATTTGAGTCCTAAAACTTGGTCCGATGGTCGCGGAACGCGCGAAGAAGCCTTGCAGATGGATCGCATGTGCAAGGCTTCAACCGTGGTGCCGAGAGCCAGAATCGAACTGGCGACACCGCGCTTTTCAGGCGCGTGCTCTACCGACTGAGCTATCTCGGCGGCGGGTCCGGATTTCGCCGTATAGCCGATGATACCTCGCATTGCGCGCGCGCAGCGGGCGCTACTTCTTGCCGTTTTGACCGACGAGATACGCGACCAGCGTGGCCACATCGCTGTCGTTCAACGGCGCGCCGTACGCGGTCTTCATCTTCATCACCTCTGCGCGCCATTGCACGTCGGTGAGCGCAGGCTGCATGTACACGTAGTCGGCGGCGTGACATATCGTGCAGTTGGCTTGCGCGACGGATTGACCAGGCCCTGGCCCAAATGACCGCGCATCCGGCGGCAACGTCACGCTGACCTGAGCATCGGTGGCTGCCGATGCGCCGGCAAGATTCGTGGCGACTAGGGGCGCGATCAGCGATAGCGCGCACGCTGCGATGACCAGGCTCAGCCTCTCGTATTTCTTCACGACACCGTCACCTTTACGGTTTCGATCACGTTTCTCGCGTACCCGGAAGAGTTCCACGCCAACGTCAGCGGCTGGGTCGCGCCATCCTCCGCCGTTGCGACCGATTGCAGCGCATATTGTTTGCCGGGTTCGGCGTTAAATCTCGCCGTCCACTCACGGAAACTGTATTTGCCAAGATCGAGACCGAGCGTCGCCATCGTCCACGTGGCGCCTCCATCGCTGCTGAACTTCACCATTGTGATTCCGGCACCGCCGTCGAAGGCGATGCCGCGCACGATCGCAGTGGGGGACGAGGGGACGCTCGCGCCGTCCGCTATGTTCGTGATGAATGAACGGACGTTCAGACGTGTGATCGGCACCGTCGGCACCTTCGTGCCGGGCGCCTGACATCCGCACGGCGCTGCCGGGATCCGATAGGCCGTCTTCATCCAGAAATTGTCGTCCGGCTGCGCGAGGATCTCGATGTCGTCGAGCATCTTGACCCAATACGTCGCGAACCAGCCGGGAACAACGAGCCGCACCGGAAATCCGTTGAGCAGCGGCAGCGGCTTTCCGTTCATCTCATATGCGAGGAGTATATCTTCGCCGGTCGCCACGCCGAGGTCGAGCGACTTCATGAAGTCGGGCGTCTGCGGGAGTACCGGTTTGTCCATGCCGTTGAAACGCACTTGCACGGCGCCGCTTTGCACTTTGGCGAGAGCGAGAACGTCCTTGAGCCTTGCACCGCGCCATGTCGCGTTCCCCATGCCGCCGTTGCCCCATTGGCCCCCCGGCACGCGCGGTTCGAAAAATCCCCGGCTGTTGCCCGAACATTGACATACCGCGTTTATTTCGGTTGCCTCGAAGCGCTTTTTCAATTCGTCCAAGGTGAGCGTGAACGGACTGTCGACCAGGCCGTGCACGTTCAATCGGTATGAGAGCGGGTCGATGGTGGTCGGCACACCCGCCAAGTGCCAGCGCACGAAAAAAGCGTCATTCGGCGTGAGCAGTCCGCCGTTGAATATTTCGAACGGCGTCTCGAGCTGCACGGGCCGCGACGTCAGCACGATCATGTCGCGTTTTTGTGGATAGGCCGCGAGGCTCCGGACGCCATTTGCGAATGGCAGCGTGACGGTCTCCGCGCCGCGCGCCGCGGATGGCCACTGCGATATGCCGAGCCCGCCTGCAACGGCGGCCGCCCCGGCGATGAAAGATTGCCGCGATAGTTCATTGCCCATGTAGACCCTCCACTCCAACATGACGACGATGTCGTCACTTTCGATGTCGCCAAGACCGGTCCATCGCGAATAACGCGAACTATTTGTCTACTAAGTTGGTAGACTTAATGCTAATAGGATTGCCTGGGCGTGCAATCGCCTCCTGCTCTTCCCCTCGTATCGTCGCAGTATGACATGCATCCGAAAGAAACGCGATTGTGGCGAGCAAGCCGCAAATCGTACGAACCGCATGAAGGGTGCCCCATCTGACAATCTGTGATCTCGTTTGCGGGGTTGAAGTCGCCACATCGATCGCCATCAGCGCATTGTTCGTCGGCATAATGCCCAACACTGTCAAGGGATAGTTCGCGATCATCTAGATGGCGCCAACCAAGAACCCGAGCTCTCTTGCATGCCACCAGGTGATCAGGCCAAAGATACACCCTACGACAGCGAGAGGAGCTTGCATCGCGGTACCGCGCTTGTAGGACGATTTCCATTCCGAAAGCAGCGCTCGATCGTCAAGTACGAGGCGCGCGGGCTGCTCGGCAACGCTGACGTAGAGCGCGGTGCCGGCAAGAGCCGAAGCCGATATCAATGCGAGGACACCAAGGATCAATTTTGCTCCACCGCTAGCGGATTAGCTCATCCATACCTAAAGCACGATCCGCCACGATGTTAAGAAAGCCCCGCGATCCCGATGATGCAGGGCTTCCAACTGGCGACGCTGAACGGGCTCGAACCGTCGACCTCCTGCGTGACAGGCAGGCGCTCTAACCAACTGAGCTACAGCGCCACGCTGATTCCCATATGGATTTTTGGACATTTCGACCATCTAGACGTCTTGCGTGGCCCAGCCTTTCTTGGACCACCTTCACATTTTCGCCTGCCGCCGGGCTCAGCGTCGAGTGCCGCAGATCGAGGAAGCGCAACGGCTTTCCCTATGTTGGTTGAAGCGACTTAGCTATCCGATGATTTCGTATTTGTTTTCGCGGGGCTATTCGTGCTGCCGCTTGACGACTGCCGGCGTGACGCCCACTACGCGGCGCATGCAGCGCGCCATGTGGCTTTGATCGGAGAATCCAGAAAGCGATGCGACTTCGGTAAGGCTATATTTACGTTTCGTTAGCAGGCTCATTGCATATTCGACGCGACATTGAATGACGAATTGATGGGCGGGCTGGTTGGTCGCCTCTTTGAACAATATCCTAAAACGCGACGGGCTGAGTCCCGCGACGGCCGCAAGCTCGCTCAATGAGAGATCGAGAACAAGATTGTCGTGGATGTAGTCGATGACGGCGCTCAACCGCCGCTTTGAAAAGCTGTATACGCGAGGTGGGACGATCGGAGCGTAGCGTTGCAGGAGCCGCGCAGCAAGTGCCAACCCGAGGCTGTCGGCGTACAGCCGTCCATTGGGTTCGGGTCCCTGCAATTCCAGTTGGAGCGCCCGACCGATGTGGCCGATTCGCGGATCACGCAGTCGCAGTTGCGCCTCGACAGAAACGGTGTCGGGATTCAGGTCCATGCCCTCGGCAGCGGTTTGCATGAGCGAAGGCATCAAGCAAATGCCCAACATCGTGGCCGGCCCATCTTCTTCCCAAACGGCTGAATGAGCGAGCGGCACGACATCACAATCGCCCGGGCTCATGCGCCGGCGCTGGACGAATCCGGCGCAACGACAGGTCGCGATGATAGGCGCACTGAGATGCATCCGCACCCTGTGGTGCGTCTTGGGCGGCATCTCCGCGAATCCGCCTGACGTGTCATAGAGCTGGGCCGCGAATCCAGTCCACGAGCGCCCTTCACTGGTCGCCCTCAGGGTGATGTGGATCTGGCTCGCGGCCCAAGCGCGCTCTTCCATAGCTGAACTAATTCGTCAGTTCTTCCCAACACCTTGCTTCCCGGTGCCTCTGGGTGGAGCGCGATCAGCCAAACGTGCTCTAAACCATCGGAATGTGCCCGCCATCCGTCATGAAGCCGTCGTATAGGGCGGTTTGACGATCCCGCTTTTTTTGGGCACTGCATATGAACACAGAAATGCGAGCACTGAGGCCAGAGCCGGACCTAAACAATTTCTTGCGAAGAGGAACTATTTCGATCTCGATATGCTGAGCGGCGCGCGCCGTAGAATGCGGGCCGCCAGCATTTCAAACCTTGAACAAATCGAGTGAATGGCC
>DATCBN010000059.1 GCA_036511855.1 Candidatus Eremiobacteraceae bacterium
GACGTCATCGACGAGCTTTTCTTCCGACACCGGCCCTAGGCAATCGGATCGGTGGGCGGCGGGCCTGCGAGCTTCGGCGGATCGTCTTTCGGCGGCGGCGGCGGTTGGGCGACGGCGTCGGCCGTGGGGTGCATCGCGCTATCGAATTCTTTTTTGGCAAGTCCCATGGACCGCGCAAGCTTCGGGAGCCGCTCAGCGCCGAACAGCAAGACGATGACCGCGCCGATCGCGATGATGATCGGGGCATCGAGCACGGCCAAAACCGGTGTCATCGAGTGCGGTCTCCTTTCTGGCCGAAAGCGGCCGGCTAGATGATGGTATTGCCGCCGTGCGCCGAGCGCCCTGCCGGCTTAGAATGAAAATTGTCTAAATGTGCTAGCGATACGGCAGAGCTCCTCACGTTCGGGCGTGAGCGGGAGCGCGTGCAGCGCGGCTTCGGCTTCGCGCGCGTACGACGCGGCGGTGGCCGCGGCGCGGCGGATGGCGCCGCCGGATCGCACGAGTTCGAGCACCGTGTCGAAGGCGTGTGCGGCTTCGTGCGCTGCTGCGTCCTCAAAGGCGAAAAGAGAGCTGACCGCGCGCCGAAGTTCGCCGCCGTCGTCTTGGAGCGCAAAGATCAGCGGCAGCGTCATTTTTTTCTCGCGCAAATCCGACCCGGCGGGCTTGCCGAGCTGACTTTCAGTGGACGTATAGTCCAGAATATCGTCGCGGATCTGGAATGCCATGCCGAACGACCGCCCAAAAGCGCGCAGCGCGCGGACGGTCTGCGCATCGCGCGCCTGCTGTCCGGGTGCGGCCCCCGCGCGAAGCGCCGCGGCGATCGCACCGCACTCGGCGCATGCGGCGAACAGCTCCGCGGTCTTCTTGCCGATTATCTCGTAGTAATTTTCCGGCGGAAGCGACGCATTGCCGGCTGCCCGGAGCTGCTTCACTTCGCCGTTGCAGATCTCGGCGAGCATGGCGGCGAGGATCGTGGGGACGGGGCTCGCATACGATTGCGTGACTTTTTTGAACACCCACGAGAAAAGATAGTCACCGGCCAGGACCGAGAACCGGTTGCCGAACGCATGATTGGTGGATTCGCGGCCGCGGCGCACATCGGAGTTGTCGAGCACATCGTCGTGTATGAGCGTCGCGACGTGGATGAGCTCCATATACGAAGCGAGCACCGCATCTTCGGGCACGTCTGGCTCGCACGCGCGCGCTGCCAGCATGGTGATCTGCGGGCGCAAACGTTTGCCGCCGGCATCGAGCATGTTCCAAACCGCGCCGGCGATGTGCGCGTTCTCCTGCGATAGCTCCTCGCGCACGAATTCTTCGACGACAGCCTGGATGGCGAGTTGCGGCGACCCGGAAATCATGCGACGCCCGCCGCTTCGAGCATGGCGTCGGGGTTCTTCACTCTCACGGCCGGACGGGATCCGGCGTGGATCGTGACGATGCCGCCCATCAAGCGCACGTAGCGCACGTGTTCGAAGCCGGCGGCAGCGAACATGCCCGCGAGCGCGTCCGCGTCGGGAAAGTTGACGAGCGATTGCGGAAGATAGCGATAGGCGGCCGCGTCGCGTCCGACGATTCTGCCGACGAGCGGCACGACGCCGTAGAAGTGGAGATAGAATAGACGGCGCCACAACGGATTTGGGGGCTTGGCGATCTCGAGATTCACGAACCTGGCACCCGGTCGCAAGACGCGCGCGACTTCGCGCAGACCGGCGCCGATGTCGACGAGATTGCGCATGGAAAAGCCCATGGCCGCGCCGTCGAACGACTCGTCGTCGAACGGCAAGTGGAGCGCGTCCGCCTCGACGAACTCGACGCGCGGCTCGGCCACTCTTGTGCGAGCGATCGCGAGCATGGCGGGACTGAAATCGACGCCGGTCACGCTGCCTTCGGCCGTTTTCGCCGCTAGGTCGCGCGTCATCACGCCGGTGCCGCAGCAAAGGTCCAGCAGACGAGCGTCCGGTGCGGCGTCGAGCATGGCGATGGCGCGGCGGCGCCAGAGAGCATCGACGCCGCAAGTCATGACGGTGTTGGTCAGATCGTACCGGCCCGCGATGCGATCGAACATCTCGCGCACGACACCGCCTTTATCCATCTTGGTTTTCGGCTTCGGACGGGCGGAAATCGATTCCTGGCCGACGTGTGCGCAATGGCGCCGACATGATCGGTGGGGCCGATGTTTATCATCGGCCGGCCGACCGTAAAGGTCGGCCCAACAGAGACGAGTGGTGCACGCATCGAACAGCCGTGCTTGACTTGCTCCCGCGGTCTCGTGAAGTTTTCGCCATGAGCGATCTCTCAGTCTGTCTAGGCACTGCTGCGCGCGATGCGTTGTGCCGAACCTTCGATCTCGCTAAGAGCTCGATCGTGGGCGAATTCTACGACCTCAAAGACCCGGCCGTCAAAGCCGCCGTAGCTCGCGCGCGCGCGCGTCACGTCGTCGTCGACATCCGCACCGAACACAAGCGGCACGACTTCACCACCCATCCCGTACTGCACGCGAAGGCGGCGGTCGTGGACAAGCGCACCGCCATCTTCACTACCGCAAATGTCACCCGCTCCGGCTTCGAATCTCCCGGCGAAGTGTGTGTGGTCGACGATCGGCCGTCCGATGTGCTGGCGTTTGGAAACGCCATCGCGGGCAAGACGTCGAACGCCAACCACGGGTGCCGGGTGATCGCCGGGCCGAGCCCCGCAGTGCGCGCGGCGGTCGAATCGTTGCTTGCGTCTCGCGCCGACATCCGCATCGCATCGGAAGATCTTTCCGACGAACGCGTCATCTGCGACCTCATCGCGCGACGCGGTGCAGGTCACGCCGATCGCGTGCTCGTGAACGCGCGAGGAACCATGAGCCCGGCGCAGCGGCGCACCATTTGCCGTCTCCAACACACCGGCGTAGCGGTGCGCGCACCTGCCAAGAACTACATGCATGAAAAGTACGTGGATAGCGGCGATCGCATCTACGTGGGATCGGCGAACCTCACGCGCAATGGCTTGGATGAAGGATGCGAGCTCGGTCTTGTCGCGCCGGCCGCCGACTTCGGATCCGGTGCCGACATCTTGCGGCGCAATTTCGACGAGATGTGGCGCGACGCGTCGCCCATCTCATTGAATCGGGCATAGATGAAACTTTCGCTCGCCGTCTGAATAGAACCATACATGGCTACGGTCGTCGAAGTTTGCGATGCAGTGAAGCTCTTCGGCCCCGTGCGCGCGGTCGACGGAATCAGCCTTCAGGTCCAGGCCGGCGAAGTCGTCGCACTTCTTGGACCCAACGGCGCGGGTAAGACCACGTTCGTCTCACTGATGATCGGGCTGCGAAAGCCATCTTCGGGTTCCGTCTCGTTGTTCGGACTCGCCCCGGCCGACATTCGCGCGCGTTCTCGCTGCGGCGTCATGCTGCAAGAATCCGGCTTGCCTCTATACCTCACGGTGCGCGAGACCATCGACCTGTTCAGGACCTACTATCCCGCACCGATCGGCACCGACCCGCTCATCGCGTTGGTCGGCTTGGAAGAAAAAGCGCGCGCCCAACTTCACACGCTTTCCGGCGGCCAGCGGCAACGGCTGTATTTCGGCCTCGCCATGTGCGGTGATCCCGAATTGTTATTCCTCGACGAGCCGACGGTGGGGCTCGACGTCGAGGCTCGCCGCGGTTTTTGGTCCCATGTCAAGACGTTCGTGCGCTCCGGCCGCACAGTGATATTGACCACGCACTACCTCGAGGAAGCCGACGCGCTCGCCGATCGCATCGTCGTCATCGACCGGGGACGGGTGTTAGCCGACGCGTCGCCGGCGGTGCTGAAATCCGCCACAAAGGCGAAGCGCGTGTCGTACACCGCCGCCAGAACCATGATCGCGACGGAATTCGACGGCTTGCCCTTTCAAACAATCGCATGCGACGGATTGCGCGTCGATTTCGTCACGGCCCAACCCGAGGCGCTGTTGCGGTCGCTCTTCGCTCGCGGCGATGTCATCGCCGATCTCGAGGTCACCGGCGCCAGCCTCGAACACGCCGTCATGCAGTTGACCAACAGAGACGGCGCCTGAGATGCGCGATCGGGAGGCGGTCCTCAAACCGTTGCCGGCTATCGCACCCTTTTGGCCGATGCTTGCCGGTCAGGCGAAATCGGAATTCTTGATGCTTGCGCGCGTGCCGGCATTCACCATTCCCACCATCGTGTTCCCGATCATGTTCTTTGCGCTGTTCGGACTTCCGCACGTCAACGAAGCCTTCGAACATGTCGTCGTAGGCCAGTACATGCTCGCGTCCTTCGGAGCCTACGCGGTCATCAGCGTCGCGCTGTTCTCATTCGGGGTCACCGTGGCGCAGGAGCGCGCGCGCAAGGCCACCGCGTTGATGAGAAGTTCGCCGCTACGCCCGCTCGCCTATCTCGGCGGCAAGACGGTCGCGACGCTGGCCTTCGCGTTCGTCACGTTGAGCGCGTTGTTCGCATTCGGTGCCGGCGTCGGCGGCGTGCGGTTCGAGCCCGGCACGTGGCTCGAGCTTTACGGCGTACTTTTGCTCGGCGTGTTTCCGTTCATCGCGCTCGGCTTCGCCGTCGGCTATCTCGCCGGCGGCAACTCTGCGGTCGCGATTCTCAATCTCATCAACTTGCCGATGGCGTTCGGATCGGGACTTTTCATGCCGCTCCCATTGCTGCCGCTCGCAGTTCAACATGTAGCGCCTTATCTTCCAGCTTACCACTACGCCCAGCTCGCCTGGAACATTGTCGGCGCGCGATCGGAGTCCACGTTGACCGCCGTCTCGTGGCTTGTGGGTTATGCCGTCGTGTTCTTGGCTCTCGCGCTGCGGGCATACGGTCGCGAAGAAGCCAAAGAATTCGGTTAAAGGCGAAGGCGCGGAAAGAGCCGTTGGGCGTTCGACGTGGTTCTCTCGGCGATCTCGTCTTCGCTGACGCCGCGAAGCTCCGCCACCCGGCGGCATGTGAGCGCAGCGAACGCCGGCTCATTGCGCTTGCCGCGGTGCGGTGCCGGCGTCATGAACGGGCAGTCGGTTTCCAAGACGAGACGGTCGAGCGGCAACCGCGCCGCAGCGTCGTGAAGGTCCGCGGCGCTTTTGAACGTCACCGCTCCGCCGAGTCCTAAATAGACGTCGAATTCGCTGATGAAAGCCATCGCGGCGTCGTATCCGCCGGTCCAACAATGGATGACCGCGCGCCTGCTCCGGTCGAAGTGCGCGCGCAGCGCGGCTGCGACGTCTTCTTCGGCTTCGCGACAATGGATTATGGCCGGCAAGTCGAGCCGTCCGGCGAGATCGAGCTGCCGTGCGAAGACGTCTTTTTGCTCCTCGCGCGGTGAGAAATCGTAGTGATAGTCCAGTCCCATCTCGCCGACCGCCACAACTCCGGGCTTGCGCGCAAGCTCTTCAAGCCATGCGAGATCGCCCGCCCCTTTTGCCTCATGAGGATGAACTCCGACAGCCGCCGCGACGTTGTCGTGACTCGCCACCAATGCGAGCGTCGCACTGCTCGTGGCCTGGTCTTGCCCCGCTGAGACGATGTGCGAGACGCCCGCGTCGAGCGCCCTCGCCAATACCGCGTCAAGGTCGGCCGCGTACGCATCGCCGTCGAGATGCGCGTGGGTGTCGACGAGTACCCGCGTCACGACGCCGGCGCGTCCGCCTCGATACGGGGGAAAAGCGCGGGCGGCAATTCGGTGCGCGTGCCGGGCGTGAGCAAACCCCATCGAAGAGTCCGGTCCCACGGCGCGCCGGGCACGCCGCTTTGTCCGAGAGACTTCCACATGGCGTCCCCCGTAGCCGGCATGAACGGATAGACGAACGCCGCAATCCATCGCAGGCCTTCGCAGAGGTCGAACAACACCGCGTCCAAACCGGCCGCATCCTGTTTCTTATGCAGTTCCCACGGCTTGGATTGTTCGACGAATAGATTGAGCGTGCGCACGCGCTCCCACGTCACCGCAAGCGCGGCGCGGTAGTCCAGGGCATTCATGGACCGTTGGTACGCCGCGCGAGCATCGTCAAAACCGGCCGAAAGCGTGTCGTTCTGGCGGGCGGCGGTGACGACGCCGCTGCGATAGCGTGCGAGCATCGAGAGGCTGCGCTGCAAGAGATTGCCGAGATCGTTCGCGAGATCCGCGTTGTAGCGCCGCAGCATCTGCTCCTCGCTGAATCCGAAGTCCGAGCCATAGGCCGCTTGCGCGAACAACGCGTAGCGCATCGCGTCGACGCCGAAACGTTCCGTGAGATCGGCAGGCCGGATGACGTTGCCCTTGCTCTTGCTCATCTTCTCGCCTTCCATGGTTATCCAACCGTTTGCGAAGACGAGTCCGGGAAGTGGTTGGCCGAGGGCCATCAGGATTGCCGGCCAGAGCACGGTGTGGAAGCGCAATATCTCCTTGCCGATGAGATGGACGTCTGCCGGCCACAGCCGGCCGAATCGGTCCAGATCGTGGGGATACCCTGCGGCCGTGATGTAGTTGCAGATCGCGTCGAACCAGACGTAGACCGTGCCGCCTCCGCCTGGGAGCGGAATGCCCCATTCGACAGACGTGCGCGAAACGCAGAGATCCTCAAGTCCGCCTTCGATCAGCGACATCATCTCGTTGTGCGCGCTCTGCGGGCGCACCCAGTCGGGGTGCTCGCGGAAGTGAGCGAGCAGTCTCTCGCGGTACGAAGAGAGCTTGAAGAACCATGCGTCTTCTGAGAGCCACTCAACAGCGCGGCGGCATTCGGGGTTCGGACAGCGGCCGTCGATCAGCTTGGTCTCGGGCCAAAACGTCTCGTCGTTCTTGCAGTACCAGCCTTCGTATTTGCCAGGCACGATATCGCCTTTGTCGCGCAGGTTGGCGAAGATGTACTGCACCGCCGCTTCGTGTTCCGGATCGGTGGTGCGGATGAATTGGTCGTACGAAATATCGATCTCGCGCCACTGCTGCTTCCATCGTTCGACCAGCTCGTCGCAGAACTGTTTCGGCGTCTTTCCTGCGGCGGCCGCGATGTCGGCGATGCGTTGGCCGTGCTCGTCGGTGCCGGTCAAGAAGTGCGCGCGCCCCGAGCCGGAAACGCGATGGTAACGGGCGAGGATGTCGGCGCCGATCGTGCTATATGCGTGCCCGATGTGCGGCGTGCTGTTCGTGTAATACAGCGGTGTCGTGAGGTAAAAGGTGTCTTTTGCCATCGTCCGTTTATGTGCGGTTGCCGGACTCGAAAGCCCTGCCGGCGATCCTCTTCAAGGGTTTTTCCTACGCGTACGAGGGCGAGCATCGCTCGCCCCGGATTTACGTCCGCTTATCGAACGCCTCTTGCGCCATCGCGTAGAGCGCATTTTTCGGCAGACCTGTGGCGGTGTGCAGCGCCCGCGCGACAACTCCGACGCCGGCGCCCGACGCGATGAGCGCTCCGATCGCTTGAGCGACCGCGTCCGAAATCGCAACAGTGCCGACGTCGTCCGCCGCTCCTTCGATCGCAATCGAAAATTCGCCGCGCGCTGGCCAGGCGATCTGCTCGCGCACTTCAGACGCGGTTCCGAGCGCTTGCTGCTCGAATTTCTTCGTATACTCGCGCAGCGCAAACACGCGCCGGTCGCCAAGGACCCGCTCGATATCGTCGAGCAACGCGCGCACGCGTCCGGGCGCCTCGTAGATCACGGTGCATGCGGTTTCGGCCATCAGGCTCTCGAGGTACTTGCGGCGCGCCCCCGGCTTGCGCGGCACAAATCCGTCAAACCGGAACCGCGAGCAGTCGAAGCCGGAGAGGACGACGGCACCGAGCAGCGCACTCGGACCAGGCAGCACTTCGACCGCGGCGCCCGCGGCTCGGGCGGCGAGCACAAGCGCAAGTCCGGGATCGGAAATGCCGGGCATGCCGGCGTCGCTGACGGCGGCAACCGTTTTGCCGGCGGACAACAGGTCGCGCAACTCCCCGAGCCTTCGCGCTTCGACGTGCTCGTGGAACGACCGAACGGGCTTGTCGATGTCGTACGCGCGGAGCAAGACGCTGCTGACGCGCGTGTCTTCGGCAAAGATCATGTCGCATTCGCGAAGGACTCGCAGCACGCGCAGCGTGATGTCCTCGAGATTACCGAGGGGCGTCGCGCACAAGTATAAACGGCCGGCCATGAGCGGCACGTTCGGGAGGGTGGCAGCGAATCGCTCCTGCGCGATTCAGCTCAGTGGATGATGACCGGCGCTCGCGGGACCTGCGAGAAATCGAAGTCGGCGCGAAGGTCGCCGAGAATGCTCTGCGTTTCGCGAACGTCGGGGCGCGGATCGGGCCTGCCGTCGGTCAGTGGATCGATGCGCTCGCCGCCGAGGAAGTCGTCTTCGATGAACTTCACATACGCATCGAACGAAAGCGTCTGATGGTCGATGAATCCTCGCTTGGCGTATGGACTGATGACAAGCGCGGGAACCCGCAAGCCGTAGCCGTTGGCGTCGACGACCGGCGGCGCGACGTGGTCGTAAAAGCCCCCCCAATCATCCCAGGCGAGAAATATGGCGGTGCTGTTCCAGTCCGGGCTTTCCATGATCGTATTGACGACTTTTGTGACGTATGCTTGGCCGTCGCTCACGCGCGCAGGCGGATGTTCGCTGACATTTGCGTTCGGGCATATCCACGACACGGCGGGAAGCGTGCCGGACCGGGCCGCTTCGTAGAACGCATCGATGGATTTGATGTTGCCAAGCTCGCCATCTTGACGCACCGTCGTGAAGGATGGCAACGGATTCCAAATCCCCGGCGTTTTTGCGTTGAGCGGCCCTTGCCGGCCGTTCATGGTGCCGTCTTCGGTGTCGGGCTCCGTGCCCGCAAAAATGTAGTACGCCCAGCCGACCCCGTGTTTGTGCATGAGGTACGTGAGGTCCGTCCACGCGTAGTTCAGCGGCACGAACGGACCGCCGCGGACCGGCGAATGCGGATTCTGGAGCGCGCCGACGCACGATGCCGGGTCGTCTTTCACCGCGCACCTCGCCGACCACTCAGAGACCATGAAGAGATGCGCGGGCAAACTCCACGATGAGTTCGGCTCGAACATCGCGTCTTGGAGAACGAAGTCATCGGCGTACGTCCAATAGTTCGGCAATTCGCGGCGGTCGTGGTATCCCATGACATCGGGTTTTTTGGATCCGAGACAGCGGGGGTCGGTGCTCATGCCCCGGCATCTGACGCCGCCGCTTTCGGCGCTGCCGATGAATCCGTCCATGCGGCCGCCGTCGATATCCAGTTCGGCGCTGTGCGCCATGTGCGGGCCGCCGTAGTTGACATCGCGCGCGCTGTGATACGGGAAGACGCATTTGGACGTAGCCGGATCGTTGACGCAGTGAGAAGGCGCGCCGTCGGTCATCGGAATGCCGTTCGCACCCGGATAGGTCCCGAAATAACTATCGAACGAGCGGTTCTCTTGCATGATCACGACGACGTGGAGGATCTTGTGGATGCCGTCCACGGCTTGCGGCGCGCTGGCGCTCTGCGCAGGTACAGAGGATCCCGCTGCTGCCAAGGCGGTACATGCGGCTACCGCAGCCATCATACGGACGTTCATTTTCCCAGTATACCATTGCCGCCTTACCCGGCGGTGAATGCAATTCGCGCTCCTTTTGCCTACGAGCAGAAGCGAAGTGTGAACGCGTCGAGTTCCTCGGGCGAGGTCAAGTGGACGATGTTCTTGTCGGCTCGGTAACCATCGAAGAGCGGCCGGAGGACCGGCCGGAGCATCCCTCTGTACGGCTACCTGTGGTGGATCGTCGACTTTCCGTACAAAGGGGGGACCGTCCGGGCATTCGCCGCGCTTGGAAACGGAGGTCAAACCGTCATGGCGATTCCAAAACTTGATATCGTGGTGGCGCTATTTGCCGGAAATTATAACGACGATACGAATTCGTGGGAAATGAAAATCATCTCGCAGTACGTGATGCCGGCTGTGGTCAAATAGCGCAGCCGGTCATCCGACCAAGTCCCCGCACAACATCGAAACCTGCCCGGTGGAAAGATGGTACTCGGCTCCCACGATCGCGAGCCGCTTTTGTGCGCGAGCGGTGCAGATTACCGGCTCCGTCTCTTGAAGAGTCGAGGTGACGTGGCGGATGTTCTGTGCGATCGCGGCCTCAAGCACATCGCTTTGGTCGCGCACGAGCTGAACGCAAGGTCTTATCGCGTTTACGATCGTCGCGATGCGCGAATGCGCTTCGCGCTGATTCAGCACCGCGTCGACCGCAGCGGTCACGGCGCCGCAATTCGAGTGACCCAGCACCATCACGAGTGGAGAGCCGAATGTCTCGATCGCGTATTCGGCTGACCCGATGACGTGATCGCTGAGGATATTGCCGGCCACGCGGATCACGAACAGGTCGCCCAAGCTCTGGTTGAACACGATCTCGATCGGCACGCGCGAATCCGAACACCCAAGCACGATGGCAAACGGACGCTGTTCGGCGATCGAGTGGCGGCGGTTGACCGCGTGCGCAAGCATCGCTTCGGGCGCTTCGTCCGCCGCATATCTCCGGTTGCCGTCGACCAATCGCTGTAGCGCGTCTGCGGGTGAAATCGTACGATTCAAGTGACTTCCTTCCTTCCGCGCGCCGATCGAGCTTCCGGTGAAGCGACCAGCTAATCGAAAAGCTGCTGGAACCGAGGGTCGGATTGGATGGACTCAAACCTTGGATCGGCTTTTTCCAAGACCGCCGCGATGGGCGAGGCCGGACGCGAGGCGCGCAGGACGGTGATCGCACGATCGCGCGACCCAAGTGCGACGTAGTAAAGAGCGGCCTCCACCGCATCGACTCGCTTATCCGCTACGAGAGAGTTCATCTGCATGATGGTCCGCGGATCGCTGCTGCCGTGGCTCAGGAGAAGCCGCACGCGAGCTTCGTCCGGGATGACGTACGGCCGCTCGTCGGGCAACCGGCGGCCGACTGTTTCAAGGGTCTGGAGCGCATCGCGGAGTTTGCCGCTTTCTTCTTGCGCAGATGCAAGGCTCAGCCATGCGGGCGCGTCGGCGGGCTCGATGGAGATAGTATCCGATAAGGTGCGAATGGCGTCGGCGGGGCGGCGCCGATAGACGTAGGCGCGGCCTAGCCAACGCGAGATCACCTCGGAGGTCGGGTCGAGCTGATGCGCCAGCTCCAACTCAACCATCGCGGGTCTGATCGCGCCTTGCGAAAATAGCAGAACCGCATGCCATTGATGCGCCGCGGCATCTTCCGGATCGCACGCGAAGGCCAGTTCGAATTCATGCTCGGCAAGAACGGGATCGCCGTCAAAACGGAACGCCAAAAAGGCTGCCACGGCGTGCGCCTGCGCGCTAGTCTTGCCGCGCGTCAGAGCTTGGTCGCGATTCTCCTTTGCCAGCGCCACGTCACGACTAAATGCGGGCGAATTCGCTGCATCGAATTCCGCTTCCAGTGCGTACGCGGAAGCAACGCCGGCAAAGCCAAGCGCGCTTTGGGGCGCTTCGTGCACGGTTTGCGAAAAATAGACGATGCTATGGCGAAGATCGGCGATGGTGCGCAGATTGAGATGGTATTGGCCGAGCGCGTACGAGACCGACGCCGCAGGGGAAAGTGGAACGTCCGAAGGCTGAACCGCGGAGCCGGCGGTTGACGCGACGACAGCAATGGCAATCAGCGCTCCACCGAATGCGAATCGTCGCCATACGCTGCGGACGAATGGCGCCGGTCGTCGAGCGTCCTGAACCGGCTTCGAAAAGCGGTAGCCGTACCGCGGCAACGTCTCGATGAATGTCCGGCCAGTTCCAGCCGGGTCGAGGATTCGGCGCAGCAGGTAGACGTTCTGCGTCAGATTTCCATCCTCAACAACTCCGTCCGGCCAGAGCCGCCCGTACAGTTCTTCGCGCGAGACCGGGACGCCGCGGCGCGCCACGAGCATCGCGAGCAACTCGAACGCCTTCGCCTGGAGAGCGACCTCCTCGCCGTCACGGCGCAGGGTGCGCAGCTCCGGGTCTAAGACGAATCGATCGAACACGAGCGGTCTGAGGGTTGATTGTTGCTCATCCATCCGTCGCGAATTGTGGAGAACGCCTGGCCAGCCCCTTTTTATCATCTCAATTTTTCAAAAATGAGGCGCGCTTGAGGACTTTAGCCCGCCGCCACTGTAGCATGACGAGGTGCGAACGACCTTGGCTGTCGCGGCCGCGACGCTTTTTCTTCTGACCTCGTTTCCGTGCAGGGCAGCGCAGCAGTTTTATTTCCCTCGGGCAGCTGTTGACGATCGAGCGGTCCTCGCAAGGTCGGTGCCCGTGCTTTCAAGGGCGTTGGCCGCATCGTACAAGGATGCCGATCGGCGGCACTACTTGGACAATCTGTTCCGCCTCCAGGTAACCGGGGGAGAATATAAGGCCGCGGGGGCATCGCTGTTCGCACTGCTCGGCTTCAACGACGCTTCCTCGCCGTGGCCGGCCACGAATTATTCGCAATTCGATATCTTCGTGAATGCGAAGATCTTGGAGTCGACCGGCACCCCGTTCGATCAGGCGTTCGATAAGTCGTTTCACCAAGTCGTCGATCCGGCGAGCGACGAGAAATCGGCTCTGATCATCCGAAGGTTCGCGATCAGCGTGGCCGCTTTTCAGAGCGACCTGCGTTCGGCGCTCGCTCAACAACAAGGCAAAGACGAAATCTCCGGGGCCGACGCGCTCGCGTTGGTTCGCGCGTACCAGCTCGCGAATATGTATCAGAGTTTCGCAGCGCGATCCGGCTCCTTGATCGCCGCCGACGATCGCAGGCGTTACATCATCGAGAAAGATCTGCTCATCAAGACGCCCGACGGGGCGCATATCTGCACCTTGGTCGTGCGTCCGCGCGTGTCTGACCGGCGCTTGCCGACATTGATGCAATTCACGGTCTATGCCGACCGCATCCCAAATCTCAGCGATGCGCGACGCAGTGCGTCAAATGGATATGTCGGGGTCACCGCGCTCACGCGAGGCGAGGGGTGCAGCCCGGACGAGCCCGAGCCGTACATGCACGACGGGCCAGACGGCGCCGCGGTCATCGCCTGGATCAGCAGACAGCCGTGGAGCGACGGCCGCGTCGGCATGTTCGGGGGAAGCTACAACAGCTTCGCACAGTGGTCCGTCGCCAAGCAAAGACCGCCGGCGCTCAAAGCGCTCATGCCTTCCGTCCCCAATGCGCCGGGGATCGACACGCCGATGGAAGCCAACGTATTTCAAAGTTTTTCGTACTATTGGCCGTTTTACACGACGTCGGCAAAATGGCTTGACGCGAGCACGCCTGGAGACCCAGCACATTGGATCGGTCTTCAGAAGAAATGGTACGTGAGCGGCAAGTCCTATCGGTCGATGGATCGGATCGACGGCCGGCAAAACCCGATTTGGGATCGCTGGCTGGATCATCCGAGCTATGATGCGTTTTGGCAGCAATTCATTCCGTATGGAGGCGACTTCGCGCGCATAAACATTCCGGTGTTGACCACGGATGGATATCTGAGCGGTCAAAGCGTCGGCGGGCTCTATTACTTTTCACAATATCACAAGTATAACCCGAGCGCGCAGAGCTATCTCGTCATCGGGCCATACGATCACATCCGTGGCCAGCGGGGAACGGTATCATCGACGGGCCCGGATATTGACGACATCGCGGGGATGAGTATCGACTCCGCGGCGCACATCGACATCGAGGAACTGCGCTACCAGTGGTTCGACTACATATTCAAAGGTGCGAAGAAGCCGGCGATCCTTCAGGACAAAGTAAATTACGAGGTGATGGGAGCGAACCAGTGGCGGCATGCGCCGACAATCGACGCCATGCATGATGAATCGTTCACGTACGATCTCGGCGCGGAAAAGGACGGCGAATTTCAACGATTGACGAGCGCGAAAGCGCCTACGGGAGCATACGTCTCGCAAACCGTCGATCTTGCGGACCGCAGCGATGTGGATCTCATCCCACCCGCGTCCGGGCTCGACACCCATCTCGGCGTGGCCTACCGGAGTGCGCCCATCAGCAAGCCCGTCGATCTCGCAGGCCCATTCTCGGGGCGATTAGACTTCGAGATCAATAAGAAAGATATGGATTTCAATATCAGCCTGTACGAATTGACAGCGAAGGGCGAATACGTCGGCGTCACCTACTATCAGGCTCGGGCCAGCTACGTTCGCAGCCGTAGCCATCGGGAATTGCTCGTGCCCGGAAAGCGTATGCTCCTCGATTTCACGAGCAGCAGGCTAGCCTGCTGGAGGTTCCACGCGGGAAGCCGGCTGATCGTGCTCGTCAGCATCGTCAGAGAGCCCGACATCCAGATCAACTACGGCACCGGAAAAGATGTCAGCGACGAAACCATCGCGGACGCTAAAGCGCCCCTGCGGATAAAGTGGTTCGACGACAGTTTCGTCACCATCCCGGCCGGCACGTAAGCACTTCGGTTAACCGGATGCGGCCTGATACTGCTCGTCGCTGACCTTCTCCATCCAGTCGGCGGCGTTGCCGTCGAGCTTTTCATGAATGGCGAAATGCGTCATCGCGGTCGTGGGTGTCGCACCGTGCCAATGCTTCTCACCCGGCGCGATCAAGACCACGTCGCCCGGGCGAATCGCCTCAATCGGTCCACCCCACCGCTGTACCCGGCCGCAGCCGGCTGTCACGATCAGGGTCTGACCTAGCGGATGGGTGTGCCACGCGGTGCGAGCGCCCGGCTCGAATGTGACGCTCGCGCCGCTCGCGCGTGCCGGATCGGTTCGGTCGAAAAGGGGATCGATGCGAACGGTGCCCGTGAAATACTCCGGCGGTCCGTTCCCCGACGGCTGTGACCCCGCAACTTTGATGTCCATAGTCTGCCTTTCAAGCGTGAGTTGGAGTGCTCTTCATCGTGCGTTCGTACTTTTTTTTGGCGAAATGTAACATTGCCCGGCAACTCGCGCACGTCAAATTGAATATGAGGAAACTGAACTATTTCCGGCTAAGGCGTTGCAATGAAATATTCTCTGGGGCGTTACCTCTATGGCTTGGCGGCGATTGGTTTCGGTATCTGTGCATTGGTGTCGAATGACTCCAACAATTGGCAGCAAGAGGTCAAGGCGCTTGGAGACTTTCCTCACCGCGAGATTCTAAGCTACATCGTGGCCACGGTCGAAATCATTGGAGGCGCAGCCATTCTGTGGCCGAGAACGGCCCGAGCCGGTGCTGCCGCTGTGGGGACACTCTACTTCATCTTCGCGTTGCTGGGGATACCGTTCATCATCAGGCATCCGCTCATATACAACGAATATGGCAACTTCTTCGAGCAATTCTCATTTGTCTCTGGGGCCGCGATACTGTATGCATGTTCTGGTCTAGTCGCCCCGACTCGAACGTCAAGGTTGGCTCAGATCGGGTACTACTCGTTCGGCGTTTGTGTTCTCTCGTTCGCACTGGAGCAGCTTTTCTATCTCGCAAACACGGCAAGTCTTGTTCCGAAATGGATTCCGCCCGGACAGATGTTCTGGGCGGTGGCAACCACGGTCGCGTTTGCGCTAGCCGCAATCGCTCTGCTCACGGGGTTCAAGGCTCGGCTCGCGTCTCGATTGAACACGGCGATGCTCGTGGTTTTCGGGTTGCTGGTGTGGCTGCCGGCGCTCTTCGCCGATCCCCATAGTTTTGAGAACTGGAGTGAAAGCGTGGAGACGCTCGGGATCGCCGGGTCGGCGTGGATCGTCGCGGAGTTTCTCAGCCGACGTCACTCAACCGAAGCAGTCGAAATATGACTGCGCCCGTCTAGCGAGCCACGCTGGTCGCCGTCACCTGTTCACCGTTGAGATCCACAGCGATTCCGCCGTCGAGGTCGGTGCGGTAGACCGCCGCGCCGACCGCCCGAAGCGCTTCCAACGTCCGCGGGCTCGGATGGCCGAAGACGTTGTGCAGGCCGCACGAGATGATCGCGATCTTCGGATGCACCGCTGCGAGAAACGCCGGCGTCGATGAATACGCGCTGCCGTGATGGCCTACTTTAAGGACCTCGGCGCGCAAGCCGGCGATTCCATGGGATAGCAACCGGGCTTCTGCTTCGGATTGCGCGTCGCCGGTCAGCAACATCGCAACGCGACCAAACTCCACCCGCAGCACCACCGAATTGTTGTTGATGTCCGATGCCGAGCCGGTGATGAGCGGCATCTCCGGCGCGAGAATGGATACGCGGGCGGCTGGGCCGAGATCAAACGCTTCGCCGCGGCGCGCGATGCGATATGGAATGTGGCGTGCGCGGACCACATCGAGGGCGCGGCGATAGGCCGGGCCGCCGTAGAGCTGGGCAGAATCGTAGATCGAATCCACCCGCTCGTGCGCGAGAATCACCGGCAGTCCGCCGGCATGGTCGCCGTGCGGGTGCGTGAGCACGACGGCGTCGAGATGCAGCACCCAGTGCCGCAGCAAGAACGGCATGACGGTCCGGCTCGCGATCACATCGCCGATGGGCTGCGCGACGACGCGGCCGGCCGCTCCGCCGCGTTCGAGCTTTCCACCTCCGTCGACCAGCATCGCGTGCATTCCGGGCGCTCGCAGCAACAGGCAATCGGCTTGGCCGACATCGATCGCGTCGAGGTGCAGGTCCGGATCGAGTGCTGCCGCGATTCCCGGCACGCAGTATACGACGGCCAGCGCGAGCGCTGACGCTGAAGCCCAGGCCGCGATCGCCCGGTTTGCAACTTTGGCGCGCACCGCAAGCGCGAAGGCAGCGAGCCCGCACCAGTAAAGGATGAGAAAGCCGTGCGACGGCGGCGGGAGATCGACGTGCGCGCCCGGCAGCGCGGCGACGCGCTCGACGATTCCCGTCACGATCGTCACTCCCCACCAGGCGAGATTGCCGAGCGGCCCGGCAAGCCATGGCAAGCAGACCGCGGCGATGACAAATGCGGCGCCGACAGCCATGACGGCAGCGATCAGCGGCACGACGAGAAGATTTGCGATCACCGCGTACGGTGTGAATGCATTGAAGTAGAGCGCCTGCAACGGCCACAACGCGACCTGGACCGTCAGGCTAGTTCGGACAAGTTCGAACGCGTGGCGTTCCCACCCGGATTCCCCGCGCATGCCGAGCGCTTCAAACGCCGGATTGAGCAATGCGATGCCGCCGACGCACGCGAACGAAAGTGAGAACGAAGGCGAGAGCAAGGCGAGCGGTTGCGGCAATGCCACAGCGAACGCCGCCGCCGCCAGGACCGCCGATGCTGTGCGGCCGCGTGCGGATTCGTGGGCGGCGATTCCCGCGGTCAGCATGGTCGCTGCCCTGATGGTGGGCAAGTGAAGACCGGCCACCGCCGCGTAGGCCCACGCGACGCAGACCGCGAGCGAGACTCGCGCGATGCGAGGCAACGGAATAAGGCCGAGCACGGCGACGATAAATCCGGTCATGATTCCCAAGTGCAATCCCGCCGTTGTAAGGACGTGCACGGTGCCGGTATCGGAGAATTCTTGGCGTAGCTCAGCGGGGAGATTCTCGCGGTTGCCCCATAAGACGCCCTCGAGCACCGAGGCCTCAAGTGGAGGCAAATGAGCCTCCACAGCCTCGGCAAAACGCTCGCGGAGGCGGGCAAGCCATGCCTCGGCGCCTGGTGAGGGCCCGCCGATGCTGACATTTCTGAGGGCCGGAGCGCTGAGAAGCACGGCCACGCCCTGTTCGGCGAGTTCATCTCGTTCTGCCGGCTCGCCGTCGTTGCGCGGGCCGCCGGGAATGGTGACGCGGCCCCGGACAAGCAAGGTGTGGCCGGCGATCTGCGCGCCGGTGCCTCCGGCCGGCATCTCGAGCAGCGCGACGCGTCCCTTCAGCGATTGTGCGGCGCTCGATGACGGTTCTCTGACCAGAACGACGCGCACGCGCAGCGAAACGCCCGAAGTCGCGGGCCGCGCACGTTCGAGCGCGACGGCCTCAACGACGACGTGATGTTCGTCGATCGCCATGAAAGGCGGGTTCACGCGATCGGATTGTGCCCGCGCTCCAAGCGCGGCACCCGCGATGCAACCGCATGCGGCGATGACCGCAAGTTCCCGCAAAGCTTTGCGAAACGAATTCTGTGCACGCGACGTTATCGCAAGAGCTAACAGCACAGCCGCAATGCACGCGCTGGGCCAAGCAAGCGCGTTTCCTGCTGCGATGACGCCGGCCGCATAAGCAGAGAACGCGACAACAAATGCGTGGCCGCTTCGAATCATGATGATCCATCGGTGCATAGCGGCGATTCACGACGATGCGGGACTCCGTCCAGCTATTCGTCGTGCGAGGAAGGCATAGGCCGGAGCGGGAAGTAGAAGTTCCAATACTCGCGTCCACGGCAAAGGAGTTGCGATACGTGGGAACCCTGGTCATCGTTCTGCTGGTTCTGATTTTGCTGGCCGTCACGGGGCATCTACACCTGTAATCACGGCCGTCACCGCTCTCTTCTTACTTCCGGCCGCCACCGTGCGGCGGCTCGTCGCTTAGGTATCGCATGCGCATCCTCGTCACCGGCGGCGCTGGCTTCATCGGCTCGCACCTCATCGACATCTTTGTCGCCGCGGGCCACGAAACGGCTATCGTCGACAGTTTTTGGGATCACGGCGGCGGACGCAGAGCAAACCTCAACCCTAAAGCGAAGCTCTACGAAATAGACATCCGCGATCCGGGCCTTGAATCGGTGTTCGCTGAATTCGCGCCCGAGGTCGTGTCGCACCATGCCGCGCAGCACAGCGTCGCCATATCCACCGCCGACCCCAACTACGATGCCGATGTCAATATCCTGGGGCTGCTCAACGTGCTCCGGCTTTCGGTCAAGCACAAAACGCGCAAGGTCACGTTCGCGTCATCGGCGGCCACTTACGGCACGCCGCAGCGCCTGCCCATCACCGAAGACCATCCCCAGTTACCGGAAAGCCCGTATGGCATCACCAAGATGGCGGCCGAGCACTACTTGCGCTTTTTTTGGACGGCGCATGGATTGCAGTCCACCATCCTCCGCTATGGCAACGTGTTCGGGCCGCGGCAGGATCCGAACGGCGAAGCCGGCGTGATCGCGATCTTCTGCGGAAAAATCCTCGCCGGACAGCCGATTCGAGTCGACTGGGACGGTGAGCAGCAAAAAGATTTCGTCTACGTGGGCGACGTGGCGCGCGCCGGGCTCATGGCGCTCGATCGGGCCGACGGCGAGATCTTCAACATCGGCACCGGCGTCGGCACATCGGTAAATGAATTGCACAAGGTGATCGCCGCGCAAGTCGGCCGCAGTGTCGAGATCGTGCACGCGCCGAAGCGGTCAGGCGACGTCCGCACGTGCGTCTTCGCGATCGAGAAAGCAAAGCGCGAGCTCGGGTGGTCGCCCGAGACGTCGCTGGCAGACGGCATCAAGAAGACGGTTGATTATTTCCGCACTATCTGAATCCGCCGCGCGCTAACCTACCACGAGATTCAGCAGTTTGTCGGGGACGAAGATCCGCTTGCGCACCGTTTTGCCGTCGAGCTGAGCGATCACCGTTGACTCTCGCATCGCGAGCGCCACGACGTCCTCTTCGCTGCTGCCCGGCGCGCAGCTAACCGCGGCGCGGCGCCTGCCGTTGACTTGCACGACGATCGGCAGCGACGAACGGACAAGAGCTGCCTCGTTGTACGACGGCCAAGCGTGCAGGTGCACGCTGCCCGTTCCACCGGAACGCTCCCACAATTCCTCCGCGATATGCGGCGCGAACGGCGCAAGCGTCAGCACGATCGTGCGCAATCCTTCGTCGAGAATCGGACTCCGGCCGCTCGAACCGGCACGAGCTTCTAGTTCGTTGAGCAACGTCATGATCGCGGCGACGCACGTATTGAGGTGCATGCGGCCGCCGAGCTCGTCGGTGATCTGTTTGAGCTTTGAATGAATCGCGTACTGAAGCTCCGGTTCGACGTCCGGCGCTTGATCGGCAGAATCCCGTTCTTTGCAGCACGCCGGATGTGACAGGACCAGCCGCCAAATGCGCGCGAGCGTGCGGGTCGCGCCGGCGATGCCTGTCGTGGACCACGGATAGTCCGCATCGGGCGGCCCGGCGAACATCTCGAATACGCGCAAGGCATCGGCGCCATACGTATCCGCCGTGTCGTCGATGCCGACGACATTGCCGCGCGACTTGCTCATCTTCTCGTTGTTCTCGCCAAGCACGAACCCTTGATTGAAGAGCCGTACGAACGGTTCGTCGCCGGGCACCATGCCTTGCTCGTTCAGGACTTTATAGAAGAACCGCGCGTACATCAGGTGCAGCACGGCATGTTCCGCCCCTCCGATGTACCGGTCGACCGGCGCCCAATAGTTGGCCGCCTCCTCGCTCCACGGCGCCGACGAGTCGTGCGGACTCAGATAGCGTAGGAAGTACCACGAAGAGCACATGAACGTGTCCATGGTCTCGGCCTCGCGCTTGGCTGGGCCGCCGCAGCGCGGACACGTGACGTTGAGCCAACTCGGCACCGACGCAAGCGGGCTGCCGGAGACACCGCTGAATGGCGCCTCGTCCGGCAGCAGCACCGGGAGTTGATCCTCCGGCACCGG
Organism: Candidatus Eremiobacteraceae bacterium; assembly: GCA_036511855.1. Taxonomy (NCBI): domain Bacteria; kingdom Bacillati; phylum Vulcanimicrobiota; class Vulcanimicrobiia; order Candidatus Eremiobacterales; family Candidatus Eremiobacteraceae; species Candidatus Eremiobacteraceae bacterium. The sequence continues at coordinate 20,478 of DATCBN010000059.1, forward strand.
CACGAGGCCGTCGTTCGGACAGTCGATGAACGGAATAGGCGCACCCCAGTAGCGTTGACGCGAGATCAGCCAGTCGCGCAGCTTGTAGTTGACGGTGGGCTCGGCATTTCCGGCAACCGCAAGAGCGGCGGCGATGCGTTCGCGAGCTTTGGAGCTGGTCATTCCGTCGAACTCGCCGCTGTTTGTGAGTATCCCATCTTCGACATACGCGTCGCCTTGCGATGGCGAGGCGAGACCGTCCGGAGGCAAGACGACTTCCAGGATGTCCAATCCGTACTTGCGCGCGAATTCGAGATCGCGTTGATCGTGCGCCGGCACGCCCATGACGGCGCCGCTGCCGTACGTCGCCAGTACGTAGTTCGTCACCCACACCGGCACGCGCGCCCCGCTGAGCGGATGGATCGCGTAGCCGCCGGAAAACACGCCTTCCTTCGCCATCAACTGAGTGCGGTCGAGTTCGGACTTGTCTTTCAACCGGTCGGCGAAGGCTTGCACAGCGGCTTTTTGTATTGAACCCGATGTCAGCGCTTCCACGACCGGATGCTCGGGCGCGAGCGCAAGAAATGTTGCGCCGAAGACCGTGTCGAGGCGCGTGGTGAAAACTTGGATGCGCGCGTCGGAGACGCCATCCACTTTAAACGAGATCGTATGTCCTTCGCTGCGGCCGATCCAATTGCGCTGGACTGTTTTAATGCGATCGGGCCACTGTGTGAGTTTATCGAGGCCGGCGAGCAGCTTGTCGGCGTACGCCGTGATCCCCAAGAACCACTGATTGAGCAGGCGCCGCTCAACTTTAGTGCCGCATCGCCAACAGACGCCGCCCTCCGCCTGCTCGTTCGCGAGCACGGTGCAATCTTTAGGGCACCAATTGACCGGCGCTTCCTTCTTGTACGCGAGGCCCCGGCGATACATCAGCAAGAACAGCCATTGCGTCCACCTGTAGTATTCCGGCGACGAGGTATCGATCTCGCGGGACCAATCGTACGCGATGCCGAGGCGCTGCAATTGGCGCCGCATGTTCGCGATGTTGTGCTTCGTCCACTCGCGCGGATGGATCCCGCGTTGGATGGCTGCATTTTCCGCGGGCAACCCGAACGCGTCCCAACCCATCGGGTGAACGACATTATGGCCTCGCATGCGCAAGAATCGTCCGATGACGTCGCCCAGCGCATAGTTGCGAGCGTGGCCGACGTGCAAATCGCCGCTTGGATACGGCAGCATCTCGAGCAGATAGTATTTCGGCCGGGAAGGGTCTTCGCGGACCTCGTTTTGTCTCCGGTCCGCCCAGATGCGCCGCCACTTGGCCTCGACGGCTTGAGGTTCGTACGGATCGACATGTGGTTGCGGCATACGCGGTATTGTACCATGCGCGGTAGCGCGGAACCTTGACCGCCGGCGGTCGCGCGGGAATCACTCGACATGGATCGCACTGCAATTGTAAAAATAGTCGCCGCGCTCGTCGCTGTCGCTGCGCTGGTGTGCTTAGGTGCTCTGCTGCCGAAGCCCATAGGAGGGCAAGCATCGCTTGCCCCATCTGATCCCGTACTAGGGCAAGCATCGCTTGCCCCCGACTCCGCGGTCTCTGTAGGAGGGCAAGCATCGCTTGCCCCATCTGATCCCGTACTAGGGCAAGCATCGCTTGCCCCGGATTCCACCGTCTCTGTAGGCGGGCAAGCATCGCTTCCCCCATCTGATCCCGTACTAGGGCAAGCATCGCTTGCCCAGGTCTTGCTTCATGTCTACGTCTGCGGAGCCGTGCGCAATCCCGGCGTCTACACATTATCCGCCGGCACACGAATCGTCGACGCGATTGCTCGCGCCGGTGGCGCAGCAAAAACCGGCGATCTTGAACAATTGAATCTCGCCGAACCCCTCACCGATGCCATGAAGATCGACGTGCCCATAAAAGGGCAATCGTTCACTCCGCCGATCGGAGCGCCCGAATCGGCGCAATTCGATTCGCCGCCGAGCGCATCTTCCGGCCATTCGAGCCGGCACAGGTCCAGCCGCGGCGGTTCTCACAAGCTTTCGGCAGGCCAGACTCTCAACATCAACACGGCGAGTGAATCCGAACTCACTCAATTGCCCGGCGTTGGACCGAGCCTCGCGCGCCGCATCGTCGAATACCGAACCGCGAACGGGCCGTTCCAAATGGCCGACGATCTTCAAAACGTGTCTGGCATCGGGCCGAGCAAATTCGCCAAAATGGAGCCGTTTATCCGGGTCTAACCCCGTCAACGTTTTTTGGGCAAGCGATGCTTGCCCTAGTACGGTTGCCCTAATACGGTTGCGTTAGTACGGTTGCCCTAGATGCCGGCAAACCATTCGTAGCCTTGGTCTTCCCAATATCCGCCGCTGCCGGCTAGCTCTGCGACAACCTCGATACGGTTGACGAACTTCGCACTCTTGTAGCCGAGCTGTGTCGGCACTTTCAAACGCAATGGCGCGCCGTTCGCCACGGGCACCGGCATATCGTTGAGCTCATACGCCAGCAATGCTTGCGGATGCGCGGCTTGACGCATGGAGAGCGACTCGTAGTAGAGCGCACCGGTGCCATCGTCGTCGAGGCAATGGAAAACGACGTATCCAGCTCCGTTCTTCGGCATCGCATCCGCGAGGAGGTCGCCAAGCCGCACGCCGCTCCATTTGCCGATGACGCTCCAGCCTTCAACGCAGTCGTGGCGCGTGATCTGTGACATTTTCGCAAATTTCCAGCGCAACTCGGATAACGAATACGAACGCGGCGTCTCCACCAGTCCGCTCACGAACAGGCGATAGCCGCGCCAATCGTCGCGCATCCATCGCTCGTACTGCGCGGTTGAGGGCGGCATGAAACCGTTTGGCCGGAACACTGGGGAAATGTCGCTTTGACGATATTCGCGTGCGAGCGGCTGGCCGGCGCCCAATATCGCGAGGTTGAGCTTTTCTGGAAACTGCAGCGCGTTGTGGATCGCATCGTTGTCGTTGAGCTTGTCCGCGATACCCGAGCAGCCGGCCAGCGCGGCAGCGCTCGACAGAGCAAGAAATCGTCGTCGCTGCATAGTTACTTCGCTCCCTTCACGATGTAGCGGCCCGTGATCATGGAACGCAAGTTGTTGAAGAATCCGGTGAGGACCACCATGAGGATGTGCCCGGCGAAAAATCCGATAAGCGCGATCATGGCGCCGAAATGCCAGACGCGCGCGAATTGACGGCCGCCGAGCATCGCGGGGAGCCAAGGCGCCCACGCGTCGACCGATGGCGAGAGCGCGAGCCCCGATACGATCACAAGGGGCGCGACGAACCAGACGACAACGAAATACGCGATCTTCTGCAGCGGGTTCGGCTCCTCCGACGGTGCGATCGCCCACGGCTTCAAGTGTGTCCGCAATGCATGTGGCAGCGCTTTGAAGTCGGCGCGCGTCGGGATGAGTTTCACCGCCCACCGTGCATACGCAAGCGCGCACAATCCGAATATCCACGCAAAAAAGATATGCCAGCGCCTGCCGTCCGCAAGATCCTGCTCGGACGGGATCGTGGACCAACCGGGAAACGCACGGGCGCTCTCGCCGCCTTGGCCATTGTCACCCCATCCCAAGACGTGCGTTGTGGAAACGCGAATCTTCCCCAACTGCACCCAGCCGTGCGGATTGCCGTTTTCGTCGGTACCGCCGTTTATGGAGAGAAACGGCGCGTTAAACGTCGAGGCATCCGACGTGTAGAGCGCCGGATGAGCGTTGAAAATCTGCATGCCACTCATCGCCAGCACAAAGAGCGAGAGTGCGACGACCCAGTGGGTTAGCCGAACGACCAACGGGTGTCGGTTTATTGTGCGCTTCATCTGCCCTCGATAGATCGCATGTCTCCATGGTCTACGTGCATGCCTCGGATTTAGATGTGCGACGAAACTCGCCGAACGACCCGTCTCAAACGCACCCAGTCGGCCTAAGCGCTTAGGTCTTGCGACGCATTCGCGTTTTCCCGCAACTTTCGCGGCAGGAGTGAGAAATTCAGATGCGCAACTGGCTTTTCCACTAAGTCTACTGAATTAGTGGGCTTAAGGAGAAAACCGTTATGCACGAGATCGAAGCCTTTTCGCTGCATCCCGAATTGATCGGGATCTCGCTTCCGGATGCGCCGGTGGCGGCCGACTTAGCGGCGCAAGCGCGCCTTTCGGAGTTGCTCGCAGGTCTGAACCCCGATTGGCATTTGATGGCCCCCTTCATCAAGTTTGACGCTGCGCAATATTCCCGCCATCGTTTTTTCACGAGCGCCCAGTGGGAAGCGCTCGTCATCTGCTGGCTGCCTGGGCAAGGAACGGTCGCCCACGATCACGGCCAGTCGTGGGGAATCTCGTCTCCGATCTTCGGAACCCTCACCGAAACCAACTATCGGATCCACGGCGAAGAAGCGCCGCTCGAGCCGCTCGTCACGAGTCACATGGTTCCAGGCGCCGTCAGCATCGAGACCGCCGACACCGTTCACGTCGTCGTGAACGCTTCGCCGCTCCCCGCGGTCTCGATTCACCTATATTCGCCGCCGCTGCGGCGACACAACGCGTACGACATATTCACGGGCGCGTCATGGCCGGTCGCTCCTCAAGTGTCGCGCTGACGTCCGATGAACGCTGCAATCGGTTCGCAATTCTCGACTTTTGACATCGCGATCGTCGGTTCGGGCTTTTGCGGCACGATGCTCGCGATCCGCCTCGCCGCGCTCGGTCGCTTCGGTCCGCGAATCGCCCTGATCGATGGGGCCGCCGCGTTCGGCGGTGGAATCGCGTTCGGCACAACGCGTCCGGAACATCTGCTCAACGTCCCGGCCGCAAAGATGAGCGCGTTCCCCGAATCGCCTGAACATTTCTTGACGTGGCTGAGAAGCAACGGCCACGCCTTGACGGATCTGATGATTCGCGGCGTTCAGGCTACCGACTTCGTGCCGAGGGCGGCGTACGGCCGCTATCTCTCGACGCTTCTCGAAGCGGCGCTCGCGAGCAACGATCGAATTTCGATGATCGCGCGCCGGGTCGTCGATGTCGTGACGCACGATGACGGTGTCACGGTGTCTTTCGCAAACGGCGGCGGACTTCGCGCAGGCACGTGCATCCTTGCCGTCGGCAACGAGGCGCCATCCGACCCTC